>CAIUSK010000333.1 GCA_903901805.1 uncultured Flavobacteriales bacterium | reverse complement strand
GTGCTGGATTGTCCATGCATCACGGATTCTTAATTTATTTCGATCACGCAGAAAGCGCATTTATCTCGGCATACAGGAAACATTCGACAGCTGAGGAATTTGAAATTTACGTTGAATACATGGCCACGCCCAACATGGATGGTAAAACTTGGGTGATTAGTGACCCTATGTTAGCAACAGGAAGCTCTATGGTTACTGTGTACAAAGCTATGCTTCGACAAGGAAATCCAAAACGGATTTTTATTGTTTCAGCAATTGCAACTCCTCAAGCAATTGAATATGTTAAAAAACATTTACCCGAGAACACTGAAATTTTTGTTGCTGCTATTGATGCAGAGTTAACGGCTCAATCATATATTGTTCCAGGGCTCGGAGATGCTGGTGATTTAGCTTACGGTGAAAAAATCTAATTATGGATTGGACAGCAATATCAAGTGTTTTTTTTGTTGCAACAGTAAAATTTTTATTTTCACCGTTTGCAGGAATCCCTCAAGGACTTAGTTTTTTAGCAACTTATCTATCCGCTGTTTCCGGCGCAACATTGAGTTCGCTTTTCTTTTACTTTTCAGCAGAATTTGTAATGAATCAAAGTAAAAAATCACGCCTAAAAAAAGAAGCGGAGTTGCTAAAAAATGGAAAAACGATTTCCAAAAAGAAAATTTTTACCCGAGGCAATAAATTAACGATACGACTGAGAAATTCATTAGGTAAATTGGGGATTTGCTTTATCGCCCCTTCCCTACTTTCAATACCACTCGGAACCATTATCGTAGCTAAATTTTATGGAAAAGAAAAAGACACTTTTCTGTGGGTTTTTATTGGTATTTTACTCAGCGGTTTAATCACAACATCTTTAGCTTATTTTGTTTTCACGTAATGAAAAAACACTTATTTTTCGATTTAGATAGAACGTTATGGGATTTTGATGGAAACTCTAAACGTGCTTTAACTCAATTGTTCGATGAAGCCAAATTGCAACAAACCACTCTAAACTTTACTGATTTTCATGATTTCTATGTCTCTGTAAATGCTTCACTTTGGAAAGCCTATGGGAACAAAGAAATTACAAAGGAATACCTGCGCGATGAACGATTCCGAAAAACATTAGAAAAATGGAAATTAGATGATGATCGGTTGGTTAAACATTTTAGTGACGGATACGTTGAACTTTCACCTAAGCAAACTACATTATTTCCGAACACACTAGAGACCTTAACTGAATTGAAACAAAATGGTTATGAAATGCATATCATAACAAACGGTTTTAAGGAAGTTCAATATACTAAATTGGAAAACTGTCAATTGAGGTCTTTTTTTGATGTTATTGTATGCTCTGAAGAGGTTGGAATCAATAAACCTGACCCCAAAATATTCCAATTTGCATTAAATAAAGCAGGAACAGAAGCAAAAAATTCATTCATGATTGGAGACGATTATGAAGTTGATATTCTTGGTGCTGAACGTGTTGGAATGAAAACGGTTCATTTTAATCCACAAATTGAAGAAAAACAAATAAAACACATCAATCAAATAACCAATTTAAATCAGTTACCTTGGAAATTGGTAGAATTATAAAACGAAAGAATGAACGCAAAAAAGTTATTTAATCGAGGAGATATTATTGAATTAGAAATAGTTGATTATTCATTTGGCGGAAGAGGAATTGCTAAAATCCCAACCGAAGATGGAAATTTTATTGTCTTTGTTGATAATGCCTTCCCCGGACAAACTGTTTCAGCGAAAATTACAACCAAACGTAAAAAACATGCCGAAGCAAATTTAATCGATGTATTGATTCGTTCGAGCTATGAAACAGAAACTCAGTTTCAAGAGATATCGGGTGGACCTTATGTTCGTATTCCATTGTCTATTCAAGCAAAATATAAACAAAAATCAACATTAGATACCTTTTCCAGACTTGCCGGAATCAAAGATATTGAATCGGTGTTTGACTCGTTTATAGAATCCCCAGATGCCTATTTCTATCGAAACAAAATGGAATATAGCTTTTCTTCTATTGAACATGTGCCAGAAACTGGGGAGGAATTAGACGATGCTTTTGCTCTTGGCTTTAAACGTCGTGGAACCTGGTGGAAAGTAGAAAACTTAAAAAAACCAAGTGGCTTATTCGATGAGCAATGGGAAACTTTTATCTGCAAAATACAAGATTATCTTCAAAAGACCAATCTTCCAGCGTGGCATCCACCTAAAAAAACAGGTTTCTTTCGGCATCTAGTTGTTAGAAAATCATTTGATCAAAATCAACTACTCATTAATTTAGTTACTTCCTCTGAAGACTTTAATAAATTTAACCGAGAAGCTTTTGTAGCCTTTATTTTGAGTGAAATGGGCGATCGCATTGCAGGAATACAACACACCATCAATGACAATGTGGCAGATCGTGCGAAAATTGAAAATGGAGAAAGTAAATTGCTTTATGGAAAACCTGTAGTAACAGAAAAATTAGTAGGCTTATCCTTTGAAATTAGCATGGAAAGTTTTTTTCAAACGAACCCAGCGTGTGCTGAACTTTTGTATAATCGTGCTTTAAATTATGTATTCGAGGAGGATATAAATTCTGATAAAGTTGTTCTGGATTTATTTTGTGGAACTGGTACAATTGGACAAATACTTGCAAAAAGGTCTGAAGGAATTCGGGTTATTGGTGTAGATATTGTTCCAGAAGCAATAGAAGATGCAAAACGAAATGCGGAGGTAAACAAGATAGAAGGGCTTGAGTTTTTTGCCGCTGATGTTGGTAAATTCTTAAAGGATAAACCTGAATTAACTGGCAAAATCGCATCCATTATTTTAGATCCTCCCCGTGCTGGCATTGCGCCAAAAACACTTCAAAAAGTAATTGATTTAGGGGCTGAAAATATTGTTTATATATCTTGTAATCCATCCACTCAGGCAAGAGATACAGATACATTGATTCAAGCGGGATATAAATTACTTAAGTTTTCATTAGCAGATCAATTTCCGCATACCGGACATATTGAATCTATCGCAAAATTTAAAAAAATTCAGGAATGAAAGCAATAGTTATTTCAATCGGTGATGAATTATTAATTGGTCAAACTGTGAATACCAATGCTGCGTGGATTGGCCAAGAATTATCCAAATTGGGTGGTAGCATTAGTGAAGGATTAACCATTTCAGATCAGGAAGATAAAATCATTGAGACTGTTCAACACGCTCTAGAACGTGCCGATGTTGTTATTATAACGGGAGGCTTGGGTCCCACAAAAGATGATATTACAAAGCATACTTTAGCCCGTTTTTTTAACACTGAATTAGTTATTCACCAACCCACTCTAGATAAGATAACGAGCTATTTTACAGCTAGAAATAGACCGATGCTTCAATCAAACATTCAACAAGCTGCCCTGCCTAAAGATTGTACTATTTTAGAAAATAATTACGGTACTGCGGCAGGAATGTGGTTTGAAAAAGAAGGTAAAATAGTTATTTCATTACCCGGTGTGCCCTACGAAATGAAAGGGATTATGCAAGAAAGTGTATTTCCTTTGTTCAAAGAACGCTTTCAGTTAAAGTCATTATATCACAAAACTATTTTAACCCAAGGAATCGGAGAATCTTTTTTAGCAGAACAAATAAGTGATTGGGAAAATAGCGTGCGCGCAGACGGTTTAGGCTTGGCCTACCTTCCATCGCCTGGAATAGTGAAACTACGTCTATCATCTCCTCATGGAGAACAAGACAAAGGTAAAATCGAAAAGTATTTAACTGAAATCAGGGAACGTTTACCAGAAGCTGTTTTTGGTTATGAACAAGAAACACTTCCAGAAATAATTGGAAAATTACTGAAGGATCAAAATCTCACTATTGGAACAGTTGAAAGCTGTACTGCAGGTTTATTAGCCAATCAAATTACTTCAATTTCAGGTTCATCTGATTATTTCATGGGATCTTTATTAACTTATTCCAATGAATTAAAACAGCGTTTAGCGCTCGTAGAAACAGAAACTTTAAACAGATTTGGTGCGGTAAGCGAAGAAGTTTCAATAGAAATGGCAAAAGGAGGATTGACTCAATTAGGCGTTGATATTTGCATTTCAACAACCGGTGTGGCGGGACCAACAGGTGGAACAATTGAAAAACCAGTTGGATTGGTTTGGATTGCCATAGCCACAAAAAATCAGGTAAACGCTCGGAAATTTCAATTTGGTGACAATCGGGAACGCACATTACAAATGACTGTTTTGAGTGCGTTGAACTGGTTGAGATACGAACTATTGAAATAATTAGTGTAAAATAATGTCAAGAAAATTATTCTTTATTATCACGTTCTGCATTCTAGCCTCTTGTTCTACTAAAAGGACTTATGGTGGAAGTTTCAGGAAGGCCTATTCAGATAGAGCGTGTAATCATAGCCACATTTGCTGCCAAATGGATTGTCCTTGCTGTTTCGAAATGCTGAATAAAAAACAAAAAAAGAAGTTATCTAGATCTAAAAAGAACGAGATCAATTTGAAAAATAGAATAATTATTAATAATTAAATTACCCAATCGTGTAATTCAACAAGTTTAGATTGAACGTAATCTGATACTTCGTCATTATCAATTTTATTCAATACATCACCAATAAAAGCTTGAGTCATCAAAGCTCTTGCCGATTTATCAGAAATACCTCTCGCTCGTAAATAAAATATAGCCTCTTCGTCCATTTGTCCCGTTGTTGATCCATGAGAACATTTTACGTCATCTGCATAAATTTCCAATTCTGGCTTCGAGTTCATTGAAGCATCATCGGATAACAATACATTAGCATTGGATTGAAAAGCATTTATTTTTTGAGCATTTGGCCGCACAAATACTTTTCCATTGAAAACACCGATAGACTTTCCATTTAGAACCCCCTTGTATAATTCATTAGAGGTACAATTCGGCTTAAGATGATCAACAACTGTATGGTTATCAACTAATTGACCATCCTCTAGTAAATAAGCGCCATTCAAATTAGTTTCACAATTTTCGCCATCCACTAAAACATTCAAATTATTTCGGATCAATTTACCTGATAATGAAATTGTATTAATTTTAAAGTAAGAATCGCGTTCTTGATAAACTTGATCAGTTGCAATATGAAAGGATTCCGGATTTTCCAACTGAATTTTATCAATCTCTAAATGAGCATTTTGTTCAACGTAGCATTCAGTAATAGGAAGCGTAAATGTTGAATGAACCCCAGAAAAATGTTGAACTACATGTGCTTTAGAACCCTTCTTTGAAACAATTACCATTCTTATTGGACAAAAAACATTATTCACTTGAGATTCAATAATCACCTGAATTGCATGTGTTATTTGTTGATTTTCCTGAACCTCAATAAAAACACCCTCTTTTAAATAAAGCGTATTTAAGGCATGAAAAACTTCGTTTTCAAGGACAACATTTTTACCAATTAATAAAAGCTGTTCCTCTGAGCATTCGCTAAATCTTAAAATTTTCACACCTGGGATTACAGGTACATCAACAACATTTCCGTTTACAACCGATATAACAAATGGAGATTGTAATGGTGGTTTGACTGGAGAACCGGAATTATCCGAGGTGCATAAATTAAGTTGACTTAATTTGGTTAATCGGGTATATTTCCAAGATTCATTTCTCGTAGTTGGAAAATCATTCTTTTCTAAAACAGACCTCGAAATATCACGTAAACTATTGCTAATCAAAAGATCCGACTCTTTAAAGTCTGAGGTAAACTGGGTTAATTTCGAAACGTGCGTTGGTATTTCCATCTTATTGAACGGTTGAAAATTCATCTTTAATCCAATCGTACCCTTTTTCCTCTAATTCCAATGCTAATTCTTTGGTTCCTGTTTTAACAATTCGACCATCATAAAGTACATGAACAAAATCAGGAACAATATAATCCAACAATCTTTGGTAATGGGTAATTACAATTGTTGCATTTTCAGCAGATTTGAGGTGATTAACACCATTCGCTACAATACGCAAAGCATCTATATCTAATCCAGAATCTGTTTCATCCAAAATAGCTAATTTAGGTTCCAACATGGCCATTTGAAAAATCTCATTTCGTTTCTTTTCACCACCAGAAAACCCTTCATTAACGGCACGAGAGGCCAATTTGCTATCCAGCTCAACTAAATTTGATTTCTCACGAACCATTGTCATAAAATCTTTAGCAGAAATCGGTTCTAAGCCTTTGTATGCCCGAATTTCATTTAATGCCGTTCGTAAAAAGTTCACATTAGACACCCCGGGAATCTCGACAGGATATTGAAAAGCCAAAAATAGTCCTTCTCTTGCTCGATCTTCAGTGGAAAGTTCCAATAAATTAATACCATCAAAATCAACAGTTCCGTTAGTTACTTCATATTCCTCTCGACCAGCTAGAACACTAGACAATGTACTTTTTCCGGCACCATTAGGCCCCATAATTGCATGGATTTCACCCGCTTTCACCTCAAGGGTTAAACCTTTTAGAATTTCCTTACCATCAATTGATGCATGCAAGTTGTTTATTTTTATCATTTTACTGTTTTCTTTTTCTTTATACTTACCCCTTTAGAAGGAAGATTTAGGGGGATGAATTATCAGAACGTCAACCCGCTTATTATCCCCTTAAAGAGAGAAATAAATATCTAACCAACACTTCCTTCCAAACTAATAGCCAATAACTTCTGAGCTTCCACTGCAAATTCCATGGGTAATTGATTCAGTACTTCTTTACAATAACCATTAACGATTAAACTTATCGCTTTTTCTTCGCTTATACCGCGTTGCATGCAATAAAACAATTGATCTTCTCCTATTTTTGAAGTTGTAGCCTCATGTTCAATTTTTGCAGAAGGGTTTTTACATTCGATATATGGAAAAGTATGAGCTCCACATTGATCGGTCATCAACAGCGAATCACATTGCGAAAAATTACGCGCATTTTGGGCTGATTTATGAATTTGAACCAAACCACGATACGAATTTTGAGATTTACCGGCAGAAATTCCTTTAGAAATAATAGTACTTTTCGTATTTTTTCCAAGATGAACCATCTTTGTTCCAGTATCCGCTTGCTGGTAATTGTTCGTAACAGCAACCGAGTAAAATTCACCTACAGAATTATCTCCTTTTAAGATACATGATGGATATTTCCATGTAATCGCAGAACCGGTTTCCACTTGTGTCCATGAAATCTTAGCACTACGCTCGCACATTCCACGTTTTGTTACAAAATTAAATACCCCACCCTTTCCTTCTTTATCACCGGGATACCAATTTTGAACAGTAGAATATTTAATTTCAGCATTTTCCAATGCAATTAATTCAACAACTGCAGCATGAAGCTGATTTTCATCTCGTTGAGGTGCTGTGCATCCTTCTAAATAAGAAACAAACGCTCCTTCATCTGCAACAACTAAGGTTCGTTCAAATTGACCGGTACCGCCTTCATTTATGCGGAAATATGTAGATAATTCCATGGGACATCTAACTCCTTTTGGTATGTAACAAAAAGAACCATCTGTAAAAACAGCTGAATTTAATGCCGCATAAAAATTGTCCGTAGTTGGAACTACCGATCCCATATATTTTTGAACTAATTCAGGATATTCTTTAACCGCTTCAGAAAAGGAACAAAAAATAATTCCTAGTTCAGCTAATTTATCTTTGAAAGAAGTGGCAACAGAGACAGAATCCATCACAAAATCAACTGCAACACCTGTCAATCTTTTCTGTTCTTCCATTGAAATCCCCAATTTTTTCATGGTTTCTTTCATTTCTGGATCCACGTCATCCCAAGACTCATATTTTTTGGTCTGTTTAGGAGCAGAATAATAGGTTATTTCATTGAATTTAGGTTTGACATAATGAACATGCGCCCATTCTGGCTCTGTCATTGATTTCCACACTTCATAAGCCTTCAATCTATATTCTAGTAACCAGTTTGGCTCATCTTTTTTGCTTGAAATCAAGCGAATAATATCTTCATTTAAACCAACTGGAATTTTATCTGATTCAATATCAGAAACAAAACCATATTTATATTCTTGGTTTTCAAGATCCTTTGCTAATTCGTTTTCTGTATAATTTGCCATTTTTCGGATATTCCTTTTATCAATTAAACAGAGAAAGATTCACCACAACCACACGTTCTATCAGCATTTGGATTTGAAAAAACAAACCCCTTTCCGTTCAATCCACCAGAAAAATCCAACGTTGTGCCAATGAGGTATAAATAGCTTTTCTTATCTACAACGACCTTCACACCATTATCTTCGAAAGATTTATCTCCTTCTTTTTCTTCATTATCAAAGGTGAGTTGATACATTAAACCTGAACACCCTCCTCCTTGAACGCCCACACGAATAAAGAAACCATCCTTTCCTTCGTCTTCCATTAGTCTAATTGATTGTCTTTTAGCAGAATCGGTTACTGTAATCATAGTTGTTATTTATTTAGATTAATTATAAATAAGACAATTAATTAGTGCAAAAATACCATTTTTATGGTATTTCACAAAACAAATTAACTTTTAATTGAAAATCAAGACCATTTTATTTCGTTTTTTATTGAATACTTTTACAACACAAATTGATTAATATGTTCTTTATTCTCTCCAAATTAGCTTATTATTTTCTTTCCCCTTTACTTTGGATTATTACATCTGCTTTTATTGCATGGAGAACTAACAACTTAAAGCGGAAAAAAGTTTTTATTTGGTTAACCATTGGAAGTCTTTATTTTTTCACTCAATCTATCATTCTTTCTGAATTATATCGATTATGGGAAACCCCACCGACAGCTGTTTCAGAAGTAAAAGAATACGAAATTGGAATTGTATTAAGTGGAATGGCCCAATATAATCACTATACCAAAACATTGCAGATAAATCGAAGTGCTGATAGAATTTGGCAAGCTTTGAATTTGTACCATGCTAAAAAAATAAAGAAAATATTAATCTCTGGTGATAGTGGATCAATTACCGATGATGGCCTTCACGAAGCACAACAAATGAGTAAAGTGCTTATTCAATGGGGAATACCGGCAAGTGATATTTTGACGGAAATAAAATCAAGAAATACAGCAGAAAACGCCAATGAAACTAAAATCCTACTTAAGAAACTCAATATTTTTCCAACGAATAACAAGAAAGCATTACTTATTACATCAGGATTGCATATGAAACGATCGAAAGCAGTATTTGACAAGGCTCAAATCCCTGTAGATTGTTTCACAACTGATTCAGGTTTAACGGAAGAACGAAAGTATAATTTAGTAGATTTTCTGCTGCCTAATTTAGAATTATTTCATCCGTGGACGAATCTACTAAAAGAGTGGATTGGGTATGCGGCATATTCATTTATGGGGTATATTTAACGAAATAGGAAAACCTACTTTAAACGTTAAAGGTCGATTTCAAGCTCAAATCCAAGCTTTTTGCAGAATGTGTTAATGCACCAACTGAAATAAATTGAACGCCAGTTTCTGCGTATTCTCTAATTGTATCAATCGTAATCCCACCTGATGCTTCCGTTTCAATTGTACTCGGGATCTTGGGCAAAACTAATTTTATTTGCTCAGGTGAAAAATTATCCAACATGATTCTATCGAAACCTCCTATCGAAATTGCTTCATCGAGTTCTTTTTCATTACGCACTTCCAGTTCCACTTTTAAGTGAAGATTATTACTGGTTTGATATGCTTGAACTGCCTCAAGTGCTTGTGGAATACCTCCTGCGAAATCAACGTGATTATCTTTAATCATGATCATATCATACAGACCAAAGCGGTGATTTGACCCTCCTCCTATTTTAACGGCCCATTTTTCAAGTAATCGCATGCCTGGAGTAGTTTTTCGTGTGTCCAGCAATGTTGTATTAGTTCCCTCAATCAATTTAACAATTGAATTAGTTTGAGTAGCAATACCGCTCATGCGCTGCATACAATTTAATATCAGTCTTTCGGTTGTTAAAATGGATCTAGCCGATCCTGCTATTTCAAATACGATATCACCCTGTTGAACAACCGTTCCATCGTTTAAAAAAACAGTTAACGATAATGAAGGATCATACCATGCGGCAATTGCTTTTGCAACGTCGACTCCAGCTAGAATTCCAGATTCTTTTACCAATAATTTAGCTGATCCAGTGGCGCTTTCAGGAATACAAGCCAGTGATGTATGGTCACCACTTCCAACATCTTCAGCTAGTGCTCTTTGAATAAATTGCTCTAACTCTTCCTGCATTAATTTAAGATTAATTCAGCCAAAAAGTGGTTTTCATCGTCGTGAATTTTTCGACAAGTAAACCCAACTTCAGTGGCTATTTTGTGAAGTGAATCATAATCAACATACAACCAGTCGAACCATTCACTTTTAGCTTGTTTATAGGACATTTGAAATCGGAAATTTCCGTAATATTCGGTAACCAAATCTAACCAGTATGAACCATCTTCTTCCTCATACAAGTATTTGATATCTGAAGAATCACAATAGAGTGCTCCACCTTTGTTCAATAATTTTCTGGCATGATCGAGGGTATGTTTTAAGTTGCTCAGCTTTCCTGCCACACCAATTCCATTCATCAGCATTAAAATTGAATCGTATTTCCCTTCTTTAAAAGTTAGAAAACTGGATTGAACAGCATCAATCTGCTGTGACTTCATAAAATCCACTGCACCAGAAGAAATATCAATTGCCCGAACACTAAATCCACGATCCATTAATTCAAGAGAATGAACCCCTGCTCCGGCACCAACATCTAAAATTTTCCCTTTCACTTTTGACAATGCAAGCTTTTCAGCATCAGGCATTTCTTCGAAGGTTCTAAACAATACTTCTATTGGAATAATATCATCCTCGCATAAATCTGCATGAACAAGAATATCAAATGGTTTTTTAAACTTGCTATATGTTTGAATTGCTAACCCAATTGGGTCGGTATTATTAGTTATCATGTATTAATAATTGTTATAATCCTCGTCTGAATAACCACCTTCAAAATCATTGAATCCATAGTCATCCCCATCATCTTCATCTTCATCGTCATCCTCATCAAATTCAGCAACTGAATCGCCGTTAAATAATGTGTCGTTCATTTCCAATCGTGACGCTTCTAAAGGAGCTGTTCCCATTGACAAAAGCAATTCTGGAGTTTCTGGTTCAGAACGATCAAACCCAATCAATTCAATAAGAAAAATCCACATCCTCATAAAATCGTATACAAGAATATATTTTTGATCAGGCTCTTCTAAAAAATCTTTAATTTTTGCTTGTTTCATAATACTCGGCAATGCATCCACAGACTCGTCTCCATATGAAAGATCAACCAAGCTAATTTCATGACCTTTATCCCAAGAGTCATTGGATACATAGAAACTTGCCATCTCTACACCATTGAAACCAAAAGATTTTTTGATGGCAGTGTAGAACGATTCGAAATCATCTGTATCACTGATCAAAATATCTCTAAAAATCTCTTCGTTATTTTCAGAATCCAATAAAACTCTAAACTTTAAACCAGGCATATTACTTTTATTGATGTATCGTAAATATACTACAAATTTAACAACCTTATTTTACAGGTGTTTATATTTCAATCAAAAACACCAAAAATTTAATAATGTTCGCAAACAAAATAATGAATCCTATATGCTTTTAATTACTTTTGTTTCTGTCAGTAAGGTTTGAAAAAAAGCATAGAAATATTAAAGAAATATTGGGGATTCGATTCATTTCGTTTGTCTCAGGAATCAAT
>CAIUSK010000332.1 GCA_903901805.1 uncultured Flavobacteriales bacterium | reverse complement strand
CGTGTTCATTTGGAGAAACCCAACGAATATTATTCATTACAGGACCCGTTAAAGATGTGTACCTTGGTTGAACCCAACCGAGACGATCTGTTGTAGACCAATCTCCAATTTGTCTAAAGTTATTACCACCTACGGAGTACAAATTCCCATCAGTGTTTAATACATAATAAGTTGGTTTTAAATTTGATTGATCGCGCGTCACTCCAATCATTTTTATAGAATTTCCGTTTGGATTGGTCATTAAAGTCGCGCGATTTCTTGAACCAATTGCGGAGTTGTTTCCTAAATATGTTTCGGTTCCCCAAGTATACAATTCACCTGATGTCGTTAAAGCGAACATGGTATTTTGATTTCCTCTAACCGCAACAACATTGGCAAGTGGAGGGTTTCCTGCTACGGATGTTGTTACTTTATACCATAAAACTGCATTTGCAGCACTTAATGCGCCCGTCAATCCTGTCCCAGTATTTTCTCCCTGATGCGTCAAAACCCAAACATCGCCACTACATGTTGTAATTACCATTGTTTTATAAGTGGTAAAAATCATTTTAACATCTGTCGGAGCAACACCTGCTGGTAACCCTTGCGCATTTCCACCAACGGTTATTTTTTGAAATGTATTAGATGTAGTTATATTTTGATGAATTATAGTCCCTTCAACACCCCAGGCAAATAATCCTGTTGTTGTAAGCACAATTCCTTGAGCTGTCCCACTTCGTATACTTGCTAAGTGAGCTTTGAGTATCTGACCTGTTAAAGCTGGATAATTGGTTGAATTTATTTCAATAGGAGCAAGAACATTTGCAATACCATTATTTGCTAAACCTTCACCCCACGTTTTGTAGGTGCCATTTGCCGTTCGCACAACAGTTGAGTGGTAGCTCGAACAAAAATTATCATATTCTATTGTGTTTCTATCGGAATTGGATCCCATACCGAAATTCAAATAGTTGGTGTTTGGACAAGTTGCTTGAAATCCACATTGTGAATAAGTTGAACTTATTCTAAAAATAATGGCAAGAACAAAAACTATTAGTTTTATAGGCCTTGAAATGTTAAAAATCAATTTCATTTTAATATTTATTTGTTGATTTTATTGGGATAATAATAAGTTGAAATTAAATCATCTTGATAATAAAAATCGAACATGATATAAGTTTCTGGTGTGGCAACTCCCTTTAAGTTGAAAATTAAGGTATTCAACCCTTGACTCAAGGTGACTTTTTGATTTTTCAATTCGCCTTCAACAGAAGTATTAACGCCAGATGTTATAATTTTCAGTCCTTCAATCTGCGTATCCTGTTTATCAAAACTTGAAAAAACAACGGGTATGGACATGGTATTTCCAGAAACATCTACTCCTCCCTTTAATGGATTTGAAAAACTAGATTGGTCAAATAAGAATTCTAATTTTATTGAAAGAACAATAATCTCAAGCTGTTTCGATTCAGCGTCATGATTACATGAACCTTCATGACTTGAATGAACAACATTAGATGGTGTTAAGGAAACTGTATACTGTCCGGGATTTTGAAAAACAAAATTTAGAATACCTTCACCTTTTCCAGATTCATTAACGTCAACTCCATTTATCATCCAACTATACTCTTTTAAACGAGCAATGGATAAAGCTTCTACTGACAAGGATTCACCAAATGAAATAATTATTCTCCTTTTTTCATTTAACTCGTTAAGTTGAGCTAAAGATGGAAAATTACTATTTATTTTTTGATCACTAAAACTATTCATAGCTTGTAAATACGTGCTACAAAATAGTATAAAAACACTCACAATAAACTGATTACGACACATCATCCTATTAAATTTGGGCACAAAGATAATGGTAAATTTTTAATAAATTTATCCCAAGGAATAATCAGCTATTGTTTTGAACAAAAAAATAGTTATGGTTAAAAGTACTAAATATAAATTATTGTAATTTACGCCCCAACTCAATATACGGAATTAACATTTCATCCATAGAAACCCCACCATGTTGAAAGGTGTTTTGATAATAATTAACGAATTGGTTATAATTATTTGGATACACAAAGAAATCAGAATCTCCCGCAAATACAAATTCAGCAGACATTTTTTGTTTTGGTAAAAAAGCCTCTTGCGGATTACGAACAACAAATACCTGTTTTTCGTTATAGGATAATCCCCTGCCTACTTTGTACCTTAAATTAGTATTAGTGCTCTTTTCACCAACAATTCGAATAGGGTTATCAACTTTTACTGTTCCATGATCAGTAGTAATTATTAATTTCATGCCCGCTGCAGCAATTTTCTTAACTATTTCTAATAGAGGTGAGTGCTGAAACCAAGATAAGGTAAGCGATCGATAAGCCGCTTCATCAGATGCTAACTCCTTAATCATTTCCATTTCTGTTCGCGCATGCGACAACATATCTACAAAATTATATACGATGAAATTGACATCATTTTCTTTGAGTTTGGCAAATTGGTCATTCAATCTCTTACCTGCATCTAAATTTGTAATTTTATTGTAAGACCATTTAACTTGTTTTCCCAATCTTTTGAGATTTGCTTCCAAGAAATCTGCTTCATGCATGTTTTTCCCTCCTTCATCCTCTTCATTTTTCCACAAATTCGGAAATCTTTTCTCAATTTCTGACGGCATCAATCCAGCAAAAAATGCATTACGCGCATAGTGTGTGGCGGTTGGCAAAATGGAATAAATAATTTCTTCTTTTTCAACTTTAAACCATTTGGCAAATTCTGGTTCCAATTTCTTCCACTGATCAAAGCGCAGATTATCTATTACAAGAACAACTGTTTTGTCTTTGCCGATGTGCGTTGCGATTTTATCCTTAATAACCGTATGCAACATTTGAGGACCTTCCTCTACTCCATTCAACCAATCGAGGTAATTACCTTCTATGTATTTACAAAATTGTTGATTCGCCTCCTTTTGCTGCATTTCAAGAATCTGACGCATACCGGTATCTTGCGATTTTTCCAATTCTAAATCCCAATACACCAATTTTGAAAACAACTCTGTCCATTCTGTAAAATCCAATCTTCCACTCAGCTGCATTCCAAGTTGCCTAAAATCTTGCTGATAGGCTGTATTTGTTTTTTGAGAAACTAATTTTGAGCTATCTAAGTTTTTCTTAATACTCAATAATATTTGGTTTGGATTTACAGGCTTAATCAAGTAATCAGCTATTTTACTGCCAATTGCCTCCTCCATAATATGTTCCTCCTCACTTTTTGTAATCATGACAACTGGAACATTCGGTAAAAGTTCTTTTATTTTTGGTAATGCATCTAGACCAGAGATTCCGGGCATATTTTCATCGAGAAAAATAATATCAAAATCAGAATCCCGACAAACATCTATTGCGTCAGAACCAGATTTCACCGTTTGTACGGTATACCCTTTCGCTTCTAAAAATAAGATATGCGGCTTCAATAAATCAATTTCATCATCCGCCCACAAAATTCTACCTTGCATATTGCTTATATTTATTAGTTTTGAATAAAAATACAGTTTTGCGCCCACAGTTTAACCGAAACAACAAAAAGAAACTCTTTAACGATCCAGTATACGGATTTATTACAATTCCTGATGAAATTCTATTTGATGTAATTGAACATCCGTTCATGCAACGACTAAGAAGAATAATGCAATTGGGATTAAGTCACTTGGTTTACCCCGGTGCTCTGCATACTCGTTTTCATCATGTTTTAGGTGCAACGCACTTAATGAGCATGGCAATTTCAACGATACGCCGAAAGGGTCATGAAATTACACCGGAGGAAGAAAGAGCAGTTTTATTGGCAATCCTACTGCATGACATCGGTCATGGGCCATTTAGTCATGCTTTGGAATATGATATTGTAAATAACGTAAGTCATGAAAAGATTTCAGGTTATTTTATTCAGGAACTGGCAAAAGAATTTGGTTCAGATTTAGAGAGAGCCTTACTCATTTTTAAAAACACCTATTCAAAACCATTTTTACATCAATTGGTATCGAGCCAATTAGACATGGATCGGCTGGATTACCTAAATCGCGATAGTTTTTATTCCGGCGTATCCGAGGGCATAATTGGTAGCGATAGATTAATTGATATGCTCACGGTAAACGATGGAAATTTAGTGATGGAAGAAAAAGGAATATATTCCATTGAAAAATTCATAGTTTCCAGAAGACTCATGTATTGGCAAGTATATTTGCACAAAACCGTTGTTGCGGCAGAACATATGCTCATTCATGCCCTGAGACGCGCCAAAGAATTAACACAGCAAGGGGAGACTTTATTTGCCAGTCCACCTCTCGCCTATTTTCTTCAAAATAACGTGTCGGAAACTGATTTTGAGAACAATCCAACGGTATTGGCCAATTTTGCTTTACTGGATGATTATGATATTTTAGGAGCTATGAAAATTTGGCAACATTCTTCAGATCGTGTGTTATCCTTATTAAGTTCCGGTTTGGTGAATAGAAATCTGTTTAAAATTGAAATATCAAAAGAGCCCTACAGTGAAGATCGAATTTCCCTTGAAAAAGAGTTAATCAAATCAACCTATAAATTATCTGATGATGAACTGAAATACTTTGTTTATACAGATATCCTAAGTAATAAAGCATATAATCAAAATAAACAGAATATTAATCTATTGATGAAAAGTGGCGAAATCATTGATCTTTCGAAAGCATCTGATAATTTAAATATTTCCGCACTTGCCCAACCTGTTGAAAAATATTTCCTTTGTTACCCAATTTAACAGATTATGAACTCATTGAAACAACTTCGAATTTTAGCCTGGGTGGAAGGTTTTACTTATCTTGCTTTCGGTTTAACGATGCCACTTAAGTACATATATCAACTGAAAGAACCAAATTATTACGTGGGCATGCTTCATGGAGTATTTTTTATTGCCTACATAATTTGGGTGTTATGGGTTGGTTTTGAATACAAATATTCACTGAAAAATATTTTTATTATGTGCTTTGCTTCTTTGTTTCCTTTTGGAACATTTTGGGTGGATAACTCTTATTTAAAAAAAAGGGCTCAATAATTGCCAATACAAATCGTTTTAATCTAAAAAAATGAAAGTATTTCTATTCACACTTGTTTTATTGTTTGTTTTCAAAGGAATAGCGCAACCAGTTGTGCCGTTTGTTGATTTTAATAATTATTTCCGAGTTTTCGAAAACAATAATTTTAGAACAATAGAAATGCAACCCATAATAAGCTATCAAGCTGGTGATGAGTTTGTAGCCTATATGGATAATAGAGAAAATCTTCGAATTTTTGATGGAAAAGAACGAAAAGATGTTACCAACATGAATATTAAATTTTCAATTTCTGATCATTTATTGGCGTATAATGTTGGCCCCACATTAAATA
This sequence comes from uncultured Flavobacteriales bacterium, assembly GCA_903901805.1. GTDB lineage: Bacteria > Bacteroidota > Bacteroidia > Flavobacteriales_D > Crocinitomicaceae > UBA952. The sequence continues at coordinate 1,880 of CAIUSK010000332.1, read as the reverse complement.
TCTGGGACGCAGGAAAACTAAAAACACTAACCTATTTCAGTAGAAATTACGTTGTTAAAGATAGTATCATCGTGTATGAGGATACTAGATACAATTCCGTAAATGTTTATTACAACAAACAAACCTACCCCTTATATACCATAACTGGAGAACTCTATATGCCAACAGCAATTGGTGATAATATTGTTGCATTTAAAGATAATGGAAGCTTTTATAAAGTTTTCTATCAGGGTCAAATATTTGACTTAGGGGTTTGGAACAATGAAATCGATTTCAAGGCTGGTTGCGACATTTTATGTTTCAATGATCCTACCCAACGAAGTTTTGCTTTATTCGAAAACGGAGAATTCCTAGATGTTGAATCTCAGTTCATGAAAAAATATAAGGCAGGAAGAGGATTTATTGTTTTTGAGGACCTGAACGGAAACCTTTGGCATTATAAAGATGGTGAAAAAACAGAATTATCCAATTTTAGTCCCGCTTTTTGGGAAGTGCAAGACGATATGGTTATTTGGGGAGAAAACAACTATGTTTTTTCGTATAGTAAGGGAGAGAAAAAGGAGGTTTGTAATTTTATCCCAAAAGATTACCTTCTTAAAAATGAGGTATTTGCTTTCCGCAATATAGCAGGAGGAGTAAGTGCATTTGTTAACGGAAAAGTAGAAGAAATAACCTTACAAGGAGATTCAGAATATGCTATTTATGGTAATGTGGTTTTAGTGAAATTATTTAACCGTAGCTATATAGTTCTGAAAGATGGTGAGAAATTTTTCTCTTTGTAATCTCACATTTTAACCAAATCATTCAAAAAGTCACCTACTTCGCATACGTTTTATTCTTACCTTCGAAAAAAGTTGTACGATGGGAATTGTAAATTCATTTGTTAATCAAATAGGAAGAGAAATGGGGCGTGATGCTTATAAAAGTGTTACGTCTAGAAATAAAACTTCTTCGGCAGAATCTTCAATTTTATTACTACAAGATGTGAAATCCTTCGAACTATTGGAAAATGATGACGCTACCCTACGAGAAATAACAAACCTTGTTGAAAAATCAGAAAACAGTGATCCCGAAGATTTTGAATGGCAAGAATTGTTTCGAGAAATTGATAATAAAATTGATTTTTGTAAAGAAAATCTGAATAAAGAGCATCTTCCCAAATTAGAAATTCTAGATCAATTAAATGCTGACAACTTTCAAAAAGTAAAAAATGAGCACATCGATTATATTGAGCGTGTTATTGTGGTTTTGGAAAACAACGTTAAACATTCAGAACAAAAAAACATTATTCTTGCCAAACTGCTTTCATTTATTGGCTTGAGACCCTATTACATGGACGGAAAAGAAGTTTCCGCATTGTATAATCTAGTTTTACTTTTGATTATGGGGAGTATATTTTATCAAGGATATATCACGTATTCTGAACCAGTTTTAAACGCAGGAGATATGCCTGTTACAACTCAGGAACAAATTGCAAAAGTTAGCCGAATGGGAATTGGACTAATGGTTGGCATATCCCTCTTATATATTTTTTATCTGGCATTTGCATTCAGAAAAATCAACAAATATCAGCACCCAATTCAGGAAAATAAAGAATCAATCACACAATTTCAAAAGTATTTATCTGAATTGAAAAAATGAACGAAGAAATTAAGTCCTATATTGAAAAACAAACAACACTTGACCAAGAGATATGCCGGAGATTATTCGAAATAATAGATGCTGAATATTTCGAGATTGAAAAGAAAATATGGCATGCACATCCCGTTTGGTTTATTGATGGTAATCCGATTGTTGGATTTAGTAAATTGAAGGATTGTATTCAACTTATGTTTTGGAGCGGGGCAGATTTTGACGAGGAAAAATTACAATTAGGTTCG
>CAIUSK010000331.1 GCA_903901805.1 uncultured Flavobacteriales bacterium | reverse complement strand
TACTTATCTCAATTAACCAATCGCGTCGCATCTGCTGCCCATATAGAATTTCATGCTCGAGTAATTTCTGAAAAGCATATAAAAAGAGAATTAATAAGAATGAGTAGCGATATTATTCGTGATTCTTATGATGATACAAAAGATGTTTTTGATGTAATGGGAAGCGCTGAAGGAGAATTGTTCCAAATTGCTGAAAACAATATGGGGAAACAAGTTCAAAACCTTCAAAGTGTGGTGCTAGAAGCTATTGAAGAGATAGAAAAAGCATCCCAAAACACAGATGGTATTTCAGGTGTCCCAACTGGATTCTTTGATTTAGATAAGCTGACATCGGGTTGGCAGCGTTCGGATATGATTGTAATTGCTGCAAGACCTGCAATGGGTAAAACCGCATTTGTTTTATCAATGGCGCGAAATACAGCTGTCGATTACGGAAAAGCAGTAGCCCTTTTTTCATTGGAAATGTCTTCGGTTCAGTTGGTGAAAAGATTAATTTCTAGTGAAGCAAGAATTCATGCCGAAAAATTGAGAAAAGGAAATCTTCGAGAAGATGAATTTCAGCAATTACACACTAGAATTACCAAATTAGCAACGGCGCCTATTTTTATTGATGATACTGCTGGTTTAAGTGTATTTGATTTGCGCGCGAAATGCAGAAGGTTAAAAATGCAACACAATATCGAACTTGTTATTATTGATTACCTGCAATTAATGTCTGCGAAAGACGGAAAGGGTGGCGGTAATCGTGAGCAAGAAATTTCTACTATTTCTCGTTCAATCAAGGAGATAGCGAAAGAGCTTAACATTCCAATCATTGCTCTATCTCAACTTAGTCGATCTGTTGAGCAACGCGGCGGTGATAAACGTCCCATTTTGTCTGATTTACGTGAATCGGGTGCAATTGAGCAAGATGCTGATATCGTTGGGTTTATTTATCGTCCAGATTATTATGGCTTTTTAGAGGACGAAGATGGTAATCCAAATAATGGAATTGGAGAAATTATCATTGCGAAACATAGAAATGGTGCAACAGATCGCGTTCGTTTGCGTTTTGTCCAAGAATATGCTCGTTTTGAAAATATTGAATCTTTTGAAGGAAATAGTATGAATGATACATTTAAAAATGCTAAAAATGAATCTTATACAATCACTGTTCCGAGTAACTTTGATAAAGTGCAAGATTCTTCTCCTGAAATTGATTTAGAGAGGGGAGAAGAAGCACCTTTTTAATTTGTACGTATGAAAGTAAGTGTTTTTTTAATATGTTTCCTTTTAATAGCCAAATTCTCTTGGTCAACGCAGCTTTTGGTACCCATGGATGAAACACAATCCAATCATTTGAAGGCATATGGTTTATCGTATTGGGCATTGGAAAAAGGAGTAGTTATTGAATGGTTATTGAACTACAAAGGTGGTTCGTTCCTTTTTCCTCATCTGGTAAATTTAGAAGAGGAATTAATCATTCGAGGAATAAAATATCAAGTACTAACGGATGGACAAGTTAATCAAATTAAAAACCAAATTGCTGACCCTGAAGTAAATATGGAGTTAGTTCAATTGGAAAAAGCACCAAAAATCGCTGTTTATTCACCGCCAGGAACTCAGCCGTGGGATGATGCTGTAACCATGGTGCTAAAATATGCTGAGATACCATACGATCAAATATATGATTCCGCTATCGTAATGGGCGTTTTACCAAAATATGATTGGTTGCACCTTCATCACGAGGATTTTACTGGTCAGTATGGGAAATTCTATGCCAGCTTTCGGAATGCAGCTTGGTACAGAGAACAACAAGCTAATGCGGAGAAAGATGCAAAAATGCTCGGTTTTGATAAGGTTTCAAAAATGAAATTAGCCGTTGCATTAAACCTAAAGAATTTTGTTATCGGTGGTGGTTTTTTATTTACCATGTGTAGTGGTACAGATAGTTTTGACATTGCCTTATCAGCCGAAAATACAGACATTTGCGAATCTATGTATGACGGAGATCCGGCCGATCCTAAAGCACAAAGTAAATTGGATTTTAACCAAACTTTTGCTTTCAAAGATTTTAAACTAGAAAGAGATCCGATGGTGTATGAATATTCCGAGATTGACGGGACTGATTTGCATCGAATGGGAGTGGTTACAGAGGAAACAGATGTATTTACCTTATTTGATTTCTCCGCAAAATGGGATGTTATACCAACAATGCTCACCCAATGCCATACAGATGAAGTAAAGGGTTTTATGGGACAAACAACCGATTTTAAAAAGGATTATATAAAAAATAATGTATTGATTTTGGGTGAAAATAAAGCACTAGGTACTGCTAAATATATTCATGGTGAATTTGGTCAGGGTACTTGGACTTTTTATGCAGGACATGACCCAGAGGATTATGAACATAGGGTAGGAGACCCGCACACGGATTTGAATCTACACCCCAATTCACCGGGCTATCGCCTGATTTTAAACAATATCCTTTTTCCAGCGGCAAAAAAGAAAAAAAGAAAAACCTAGCTATGACTTGGATTCTTGAAGATGAATTACAACTTTCCGACGTTACGACTGAGCTTCTTAAGCTATTGCCTCAGACAGGAGTAGTATTATTTGAGGCAGAAATGGGGTCTGGTAAAACAACCTTAATTCGATCCATTTTGTCTTTCTTGACAGAAAATAAATTTCAAGGCTCACCTACATATTCTCTTGTAAATGAATACCTTTCAACCGAAAATAAAGCCATTTATCATTTTGATTTGTATCGTTTAACAGATGAAAAAGAATTATTCGATATTGGATTTGAGCAGTATTTATCTGAGGATGCCCTACTTTTAATTGAATGGCCTGAAAAAAGTTTGAATTTCCTTCCAGAAAACATATTTTGGGTGTATATTCGTGTTACTGATAAAAACCATCGAATAATAGAATTAAGACATGATAACAGATCCTGAAGTTTTAAAAGGTTTGATGCAGCAAGGTAGTTTGTTGCCTCAGGAAGAAATGCTCGAAATAAAAAAGAGAAAAGGAAGTCTGTTTATAGGTATACCAAAAGAAACTTCTTTTCAAGAAAGGAGAGTAGGCTTGGTTCCAGAGGCGGTTCATTTATTAGTTGCCAATGGTCATCGTGTGAGAGTTGAAGCTGGTTGTGGTATTGGTGCTAATTTTTCAGATACAGAATATAGCGAAGCTGGCGCAGAGATTTGTGCAGATAGAAAGGAGATCTATGCGTGTGATATTATTTTCAAAGTTACACCGCCATCCGAGGAAGATGCTGACCTAATGGTTGGTAATCAAACATTTATTTCAGCTTTACAAATTGCTACTCAACCAAAAGAAATACTTAAGAAATTAATTGCTAAAAAAATTACAGCGATAGCATGGGACTATATTCGAGATGAGGAAGGAGTGTTTGCAGTGGTTCGTACATTGGGCGAAATTGCTGGGACAACCTCTATGCTTGTGGCTGGAGATTTACTGTCCTCATTTTCTTCCGGTAAAGGTATGATGCTTGGTGGTATTGCGGGAGTTCAACCAACAGAAGTTGTGGTAATTGGTGCAGGTACTGTAGGTGAATTCGCTACGAGAACAGCTCTTGGATTGGGAGCATCGGTTAAGGTATTTGATAACTCACTTTCTAAGTTACGTCGACTTCAAAACGACATAGGATCAAGGGTTTACACATCGATAATTCAACCAAAAGTTTTAGCAAAAGCGATTAGAAGAGCCGATGTTGTAATTGGAGCACTTCGATCTCCGCTAGGTAGAACCCCTTGTGTTGTTTCCGAAACAATGATTGAATCAATGAAGCTGGGTTCTGTAGTAGTAGATGTTAGTATAGATCAAGGAGGTTGTTTTGAAACTAGTAGAATTACCAATCATATCGATCCAACGTTTGTAAAACATGGTGTAATTCATTACTGTGTTCCAAATATTGCCTCTAGGGTTTCTAGAACCGCATCTTTTGCGCTTTCAAATATTTTTTCGCCACTCATTTTGGAAATGGGAAATAATGGTGGTTCTGTGGAATTAATTCGAAGAAATGAAGGCTTTAGAAATGGTGTTTATATCTATAAAGGCGTCTTAACAAGTGAAGTGCTCGGCAAGGTTTTCGACTTAAAATATAAGAATATCGAATTACTTTTGCCTAGAATGTAATGTTTTCAGCCCTTAATTTACCTCAAGCAACATTAAAGATTAACAATAAAAACAATCAGTTTTTTGTCCGTTGCTTAGTCCGTAACAAGCAAATTTTGTTAACTCCTGAGGAGTGGGTGCGTCAGCACTTAATTCATTATCTAGTTCATTTTAAAGGATTTGCGCTTGGAAGATTGGCGGTTGAAGTAAATTTAATATTTAATGGATTAGCCAAAAGAGCAGATTTAGTTTATTATGACGAAATGCTTTCACCAAGTTTCTTGTTTGAGTGCAAAGCAGCCGATGTTCATTTAACTACTGAAACAGTTTTTCAAATTGCTACTTATAATAGTCAGTTGAACGCCCCTTATTTAGTGATCTCCAATGGAATAGATCATTACATTTTTGAAAAAACGAATTCTGAACTTGTTCCTTTAAATGATTTACCCGAGTCGAGAAGTTACTAAAT
>CAIUSK010000330.1 GCA_903901805.1 uncultured Flavobacteriales bacterium | reverse complement strand
TAAAGGTTTATTCATTTGGTCCGGATACTCATACAGTGTTTCAACTCGTTGGGATGGCTTCATTACTTATTTTCCTGTGTTTGACCGAAGACACAATTTAAATTTTGTTGCATCCTATGCATTTGGAAAAAATAAATCTTGGGAAATAAATGGAAGGTGGAATTTAGGATCTGGACTACCATTTACTCCAACAGCAGGATACTATCAAAACGAGAATTTCCAAAATGGAGTAACAACGGATTATGTTACGAATAATTCAACAACAGTAACAACATTGTTAGGAGAATTTAATAGCGAACGTATGCCTTATTATCACAGAATGGATGTTACTGTAAAAAAACGAATTAAATTCAAAAATCAATCTGAGTTGGAAATTGTAGGTAGTATTACCAATGTTTACAATAGAAGGAATATTTTCTACGTCAACCGTGTTACGAACGAAGAAATTTATCAATTTCCGATTCTTCCATCTTTTGGTGTTAGTTATAATTTCTAAAACTTGTTGATGCGGATATTTTTTGCACTATTCGTTTTTTTTATTTCATTTCAGTTTCTAGGTCAATGGAGAGAAAATACTTCTCCGAGTTATTCGGAATTGATTAATCACCTCAAAAACCTGGATAAGCAACACAAGGAAATCAAGCTGTTTAATATGGGGAATTCCGATTATGGTATCCCAATCTATTTAGTGATCATAAATGCGGATAAAGATTCGTTGAAAACCTTTCAAAAGGCACGGAAAAACACAACCGTTTTAATCAATAATGCTATTCATCCGGGAGAACCAGATGGGGTAAATGCTTCAATGATTTGGATTGATCAATGGATCAGCCAAGGTAAACCAAGTAAAACAAAAATTGGAGAATCTCTTCCGGTAATTGCTTTCATTCCTGCATATAATATTGGTGGCATGATGAATCGATCCACATCGAGCAGAGCAAACCAAAATGGGCCTGAAGAATATGGATTTAGAGGGAATGCCCGAAATTTGGATTTGAATAGAGACTTCATTAAAATGGATTCTGAAAATGCATTTACCTTCGCAAGAATATTTCATGCCCTTGATCCCGATGTTTTTGTAGATAATCACGTGTCAAATGGCGCGGATTATCAATATACGCTAACCTATATTTCTTCCATGAAAGAACGTTTGGCGCCCACAATGAATCAACTTACCTATTCGAAATGTATTCCCCGTTTGACTGCAAATCTTCGTGAAAAAGGAATCGATTTATTCCCTTATGTTGAATTAATCAAACAAACCCCCGAGGAAGGAATAATGGCATTTAATGATTTGCCGCGCTATGCAATGGGGTATTCAAGTTTGTTTAATTCACTTAGTTTTACTGTGGAAACACACATGCTAAAACCATTTCCAGAAAGAGTTGAGGCCACCTATCAATTTATGGATGAGCTAATTACTTGGACAACAATTCACAGTTTAGAAATAGAATCGAGTAGGAGCGAAGCTTTTGAATGGTGCATGAATCAAAAAGAATTTGTATATAACTATGAATTGAGTAATAAGAAAGACTCGATCTTATTCAAAGGATTTGAGTTTAGCAATCCCATAGACTCAATAACTGGACTAAAAAGATTGTATTATGATCGCTCAAAATCCTATCAAAAATTTGTACCGCTTTATCAAACTCATCTCGCTAAATCAGTGGCACCAGTTCCAAAATACTTTATTGTTGGCCGTCAAGAAAAAGAAGTGATTCAACGATTAATGGCGAATAACATAGATTTTCAAGTCCTAACTAAAGATTCCTTGGCAAAAGTTACAAGTTATCGAATCGGAAAGTTTAAAAGTATGGAGAAACCATATGAAGGTCATTTCAAACATCATTCAATTGAATTTGAAAAATTCGCGACAACGCAGTATTTTAAAAAAGGAGATATTTTAATCCCAACCAAGCAAAAATCAATAAACTTCTTACTTTCAAC
>CAIUSK010000329.1 GCA_903901805.1 uncultured Flavobacteriales bacterium | reverse complement strand
GTCCAAATATCCAAAAAGCGTATAAGTTTATCTTCATGAAAACTAAGATTAAGGCAAAACCTAAAGCCACGCCTATTGTACCCATCATCCATTCGAGGGGATGAGCATAGAGATATTCCAGCGGAAAAGGCTTTGTAGCCCGATGATGAATGGAATGAATATGCTTTAATAAAAACTTGTTTTGATGCAAGTATCTGTGGTAGAAGTAAAAAAATAAATCATCCACTAAAAATGCAATCAGCACTTGACCGGCCACGACGTACCAAACACAGTTTGAAGTGTCTAAAAAATCAAAAAGAAAATAGGCTCCAAAACCTGAAAAAGCCAAAAGTGTTATGAAATTAAACAAAAAAAGAGGCATTCGGCTTTTGAATAACCCCGGTTTATATTCTTGCTTTTGAATATTATATGACCTAAGCACAGATGTTTTAAGCACTATATAACTATAAATAAAGCCAAATAAATTTGACAAAACTAAAATTAAAACAGTTCCAATTGCTACTTTTTCCGCTGTCATGATCTTAATGCAAATAAATTAAACATGGCAGTGCCTTCTAAACCTGATTCACTTTCTGCGTGTAATCGATTAAATCCCTTTTCAGTTAGCAAATCCTTTACTTTATTTAGTCTACCACCTGTATCATGTACCTCGATTACTAACGATTTAATTTTTGACCAATCGGCATCTTCAATTCCTTGAAGAGCACTCCATTCGGCACCTTCACAATCTATTTTTAGTAAATCTATTCTTTCTAATTTTTGATCAGCTATAAAACTCGAAAGTGTTCGAAGTGAACAACTCACTTTTTTTCGTCCTTTAACCAATTGTTTGGCAATCAAACCCGAAAAAATAGTTGGAATCCATTTCATCCATTTCATATTTTCCGGTGGATTTTTCATCGTTCCTTTTACTGCACGTTGAAAAGCAGTTGGGTCCACATCCCATTGTTCTGGATGAAGGGTTGAAAGTGCAGGGGTATTTGGGAAATAGGTAAATTCTGCTTGGGAATTTTCATTTGAAATTCCATACCTGCAAACAGTTATTTGACCACCTCCAATAAGTTCAGCGTTTTTTTCAAGGGCATCAGCAATATCTGGAATTGGCTCAAAACAATAAACGCGTACATTGGGACCCTTTTGAGCCGCTCTAACTCCAAAGACACCAATATTAGCACCTACATCCAATACTACATCACCATCTTTAATGTCAATTCCATTGGTTAAATATCCTTCGACATGATGATCCAACATTTTTGCTTCAGCTCCGCGCAAAGCAAAAACTGCAGTACCATCAACTAACTTTATTTTTTTCATAATATACTTACAACTAAAATTAATTAAAATGAATTACGAATGTTTTTATCGAATCAAAATAATCCCACTATTTTTCAACATTCTATTTTTTCTCTTTTGAAAGCAAATAGCTTACGGCTCTTTCTGCGTTAATAAAACCAGCAGATATTGAAACATCATTCATTGCGCCTACTGAATCTGCTTTTTTACGTCCAGGTATAGCAATTTTTTTAGAAGTGATACTTACCGTTTTCATTAATACATCCCGCACTTGTTCCGCCGTTAATTCGGGAAAATAACCACGTATAATAGCCGCAACACCTGCAGCCACGGGAGAAGCCATGCTCGTTCCAGAAGCATCTTCGTATTTACCATCCGGAACAGTAGAATAAATATCTACACCCGGAGCAAACAAATCAACTGTTTTTGATCCATAGTTAGAAAAATCTGCAATCAACTTGCTTCCCTTCTTTGAAACACTACTTGCGCCAACCTCTAACCAATTGGAAGCTGATGTTCCATCATTCATCATGCGAGTGGGGTAAGAATCCTCACTATTTTTATCCTTTGCATCATTTCCGGCAGCATGAACAAATAACACATCTTTACTTTTGGCATATTTTATTGCATCATCTAATATTTCCTTGCTCGGAGTATAATATTTTCCAAATGACATATTAATTATTTTCGCACCATTATCCACTGCATAATATATCGCATTTGCAATGTCCTTATCTCGTTCATCGCCATTTGGGACTGCACGAAGCACCATTATTTTTGCGTGTTTTGCAATACCATCAATTCCTAGGTTGTTTCCATTAGTTGCTGCAATAATACCTGAAACATGAGTTCCGTGCATGGCATCAGGACCTTCATATCGGTTACAGCCATAATTTCTTTCTGTAAGCGAATTGATATCATCACCCACAATTACCTGCCTCAAACTATCCGCATTCATCGTATTGCTACGAACCATTCCACCAATTTGGGACTCCCCTCCAACTACTTGATTTTCAATTACACTTGGAGCAATGAAGATAAATGCTCGCTTCAAATTCT
>CAIUSK010000328.1 GCA_903901805.1 uncultured Flavobacteriales bacterium | reverse complement strand
TCAAATGTTCCTGGAGCAACAATATCAATTATTTCGATTTTACTTTGTGTTACGTTCATTTTGGAATATGATCGGGGCAACGTTAGTACTTCAACATCATAGTTGCCAACAAGGTATTTTACAGTTGAGTTTAAGTATTGCACATTGAGCGTTGATTTTGAGTCGTTGGATAAAATCCGAACTGGAATTTGCTTGGTTTTATCGTAACAAGTGCTACAGCTGGTTTTAATATACCCTTGTGGACAATCAACTAGTATGGTATTGTGAATGTGTTTTTGTATCACAATATCCTTTTTTTCAATAATTGGAATCGTATTTACCACAAGATCATATTTCCAGTCGGGACTAATAACTAGCGTGTCTGGATTACCATATCGATTGAGTGTATGAATAAAGGAATATTTCAAGTTTTTTGTCCCTGACTCATATAAAAACACTGTTACATCGGTTTCTGTTGGCTTTCTAGTAATATCGTTTAGATTAATTTGAATAGTTGTATTCAATAAGGTTTTATTAATAACCGTTTTTAATGTTGAGCTAAAAGCTTCACTTGTTTCAGCATCAAAATAGGTTCCAATGCATTTGAATTTTTCAAGGTATGACAAATCCATTCCAAGTCCAATAACAAAGGGTGTTACTTTAACCCCTTTATCTTTTAGTTTTTTTGCAATTACACAAGGATCATTATCACAAGCCTCCAAACCGTCTGTAATTAAAATAATGAAGTTTCGAGCGAGAGTGTCTGGAAAATCACCAGCGGCGGCTTCTAGTGAACGCGCAATGGGCGTAGTTCCTTTTGCCTCAATACTAGTAACACGTCGTTTAATTTGATCGATGTTGTTTTTTCCAAAAGTTACTTCTAATTTGGTATCGTTACAATCTTGAAATGTTGCTGTTATTGGAGATTGATGTCCATACACGCGCAAGGCAATTTCGAGATTAGGTATCCCTTTTAAGTTTTCAAGTGACTTGTTTAAATGCTCCTTGGCCAAGTCAATTCTTGTTTTTGCTCCCCATTCTGCATTCATGCTATTAGAGGCATCCAAAATAAATAAAATACGCGTAAGATTTTGACCAACTATATTTTGGCTTGTTATAAGAAGGATAAATATGAAAAAAATAAATTTCATTAATTAATAATCACCAATTGTTTCAGGAAGTTGATTCAGCGCATTTTCAAGTTGTTCTGGATTTGGAGCAACACCATGCCATTTATGCGACCCTATCATGAAGTCAACACCTTGACCCATTTCGGTTTTCATGATAATAACAATTGGTTTACCTTTACCGCTCATTGCTTTTGCTTTTTGCATCGTATTTCGAATAGAATCAAAATTATGCCCATCCATTTCCAATACATCCCAACCAAAAGCTTGCCATTTTCCTTTTAAATCTCCAAGCGATAAAACTTGTTCAACATCTCCGTCAATTTGTCTTCCGTTAAAATCTATCGTAGCAATAACATTATCCACTTTATTTGCTGCAGCATACATAGCTGCTTCCCAAATTTGTCCTTCCTGAAGTTCACCATCTCCATGCAAACAATATACCGTTGAATCTTCTTGATTTAATTTTTTCGTTAATGCTGCGCCAATAGCAACGGACAATCCTTGACCGAGAGACCCTGAAGCCATGCGAATACCCGGTAATTTTTTATCCGTCGAAGGGTGACCTTGAAGCCTGGTAGATAACTTTCGAAAAGTCGCTAATTCGCTGATTGGAAAATAACCACTCCGAGCTAAAACACTATACCAAACCGGAGAAATATGGCCATTTGAAAGGAAAAACAAATCTTCATTTTTACCATCCATTTGAAAATTTTGCGGATTGTGCTTCATTCCTTCAAAATAGAGATAAGTCAAAAAATCTGTACAACCCAAAGAACCACCGGGATGACCAGAGTTTACAGCCGCCACCATTCGTAAAATATCTCTTCTAATTTGAGTTGCTGTTCTAACCAATTCTTCGTTTTGCATAGCCTTGTCGTTTTAATCTTGTGCAAAACTAACTTTAATTACTTAAGTAAAGATTTGAAAACTTTAAACAATCGATGCAACTTTTCAACTATCTTAGCAGTCATTATTTAATGTTATATAAAAATTCTATGAAAACTTCTTTTTTCTTTTTTGCATTAATAACGATGTATTCGTCGTTCTCATTTGCGCAAAATTATAATTCCGAATTGCTGAAAAGTTATTCAAAGGTTGAAATTCAATCCATGGATGTAGAAAGTGTTAAAGCATTGGAATATGGAGTCGAAAATGCCATTTATTTCATTGCCATTCCCACAGGGAAAAAAGCAGATTTTCCAGTGTTTGAGAATCCAAAATTAATTGCGAAATATACAGATTTAGGATTGAAAATTACGAATGAGAATCAATACTTTCAAATGAAGGAATCAAACCAGTTAATGGTTGTTAAGTCTATGTATGTATTAAAAAATGAACTAATAAATAAGCTTAAAAATTAAGATGAAACATATTTTTGCACTCGTTTTTGTATTATTGACAGCTACTTCTTTCACTCAAGTTATAATGGGTGATGCTGGTTTTCCTCCAAGTAATCCAATTAACTGTAATACGTTTGGAATTACAGGAACAAATTTTCAAGATCCAGGGGGAACCGGTAATTATCTTCCAAATTTTAATGATACAACTGTTTTTTGTCCCGATTTGACATTGGGGACCAAGGTGACATTAACATTTGCCATCAATGCAGGATTTGAATTTAACGTTGATGGATCAGATTTTATTTATGTTTATGATGGCCCAACAACTAGTTCTCCATTATTAGGCATTCATAATTCTGTTACGAATCCTACCGGTTTTGCTTATCAAGCTTCATGGAATAATCCTACAGGTTGTTTAACAGTGGTTTTTGTTTCTAATGGAGTTACAGAAGGCACGGGCTGGTTGGCAAATGTACAATGTGGTAATCAATACCAACCTTTTGAAGGACATATTGAAGCTTATATTAACGGATCGGGACCAAACGCACTTAATCCTTTAGATACTGGATATGTTGACGTATGTTTTGGAGATAGTATATTATTTATTGCTAAACCGTTATTTCCAAATTCAATAGAATCAACGGGTTATGGTTACTCTCAAAATGTGAATACGAATATTGACTTTGATTGGGAAATTACTGACGGTGGAACATATCCCCAAAATGATTCAATTTGGTTTACCCCGCCAGCCCGCTCTGGTTACTTGGTAGACGTGAAAATTACAGATCAATTCCCTCTAAGTGAGCGGGTTCGATGCAAAGTGCGTGTGTCTTTGTTGCCTAGCTTTGCCGGTACTGGTCCCTTGGAAGATTCTGTTTGTTTGGGATTAAATTCAGAATTAATAGGTGGTGTTACAACACAAGATACGGTTGGTGTTACAATACCTCCTGGAACATTTGAATTGGGTGGAAATTATGCTGGTTTGACTTATTTACCAGATGGTTCGGGTCAACAATATACTGCCCCTATCAATATATCTGGTTTTCCTACTGATGCCACAATTTCAAATGATCAAGATTTGAACCAAGTATGTATCACCATGGAACATTCCTATTTGGGCGACTTAGAAATTTGGTTAGAATGTCCATCTGGTCAAATTGTACCGTTGGTTAATTCATACAGCCCGGGAATAATCCCTGGCGGAAATAGCGGTGGGAGTACTTTTTTAGGGCATCCAATTGATGATTCTGGAGGTGGTGGTCCGGGAGTTGGATGGGAATATTGTTTCAGTTCTGTGTTTAATACAATTACTGGTTCAATGACTGCAAATTTAACCAACACAGTTGCAGTTACAGCTCAACCTCCTTTATCGGCGGGCACATCAATAGATCCG
>CAIUSK010000327.1 GCA_903901805.1 uncultured Flavobacteriales bacterium | reverse complement strand
GGATTGGTATTTATCAATAAACGAAAAGCCACCATTGGAGATCAAGTCAAAGTGGGTGATAAGGTACGTGTAAATGGCAATGATTTGGAGCCTCGGGAAGGAGATGACATCGTTTTTATTGCATTTAATAAACCCGTTGGTGTTACTTCCACTACCGAAGAAAATGTGCGAGATAACATTGTTCAATTCGTGAATCACAGTAAGCGTATTTTTCCTATTGGTAGACTCGACAAAGATTCGCAAGGACTAATATTTTTAACAAATAACGGTGATATCATCAATAAGATTTTACGTGCGGGAAATAAGCATGAGAAAGAATATGTGGTAACGGTAAACAAGCCATTGACTCCAGAAATGATCACTTCAATGTCAAGAGGGGTTCCCATGATGGGAATAAATACAAAAAAATGCAAAGTGGAGCAGGAAGCAACATGTGTTTTTCGTATTACACTGATTCAAGGGCTTAATCGCCAAATACGTCGCATGTGCGAGCATTTCGGGTATGAAGTCACTAAGTTGGAACGCGTGCGCATTATGAATATTGGATTAAAAGGTTTACCGCTGGGAGAATGGAGGGATTTGACGGACGCGGAAATGGATGTTATATACAGTTTATTGGAAAATTCATCCAATGATGATGAGCGGCAAGCAGTAAAAAAACC
The DNA here is from genome assembly GCA_903901805.1 of uncultured Flavobacteriales bacterium. Lineage (GTDB taxonomy): Bacteria > Bacteroidota > Bacteroidia > Flavobacteriales_D > Crocinitomicaceae > UBA952. The sequence continues at coordinate 1,498 of CAIUSK010000327.1, read as the reverse complement.
GAATCCTCCAAAATCAAAAACAGCTACTCATTCGTCAAAACCGAATACAACTAAATCTAAAAATCCACATTCTCCAGGCTTTAAGTTTGGCAACCCCCCTAAAAAGAACGACCTGAAAGGCGGAATCAAAAAACCCAATTCACGGAGATCTAAATCGCGGTAAACAAAAAAAATTTAGTCAACAGTAACCATGATTGTCACTTAATTCAATCAAGATAATCCTAATTCTTTTTCTTGGATAAACTTATTTTCTTATTGGTTCTTCCTTTAAGCTCATCAGGATTATACCTCAGTGTTTGAGACATAAATTTCTGTTTAAAGAAAAGTTATTACTTGCCGTCCTTCAGAGTGGTTTTACTTTTTCAATAAGTCGCGAATCTCTCTCAAAAGTACTTGGTCTTCCGTTGGTTCAGGAGGTGTAGCTGGTATTTCAGCTTGTTTTTTCTTCATCTTGTTAATTGCTTTAATAATCATAAACATAACAACAGCAACCAAAATAAAGTCGATCATAATTGTTATAAACTCGCCATATTTTATGGAAGCTTCGGCAGCTATAACTTTACCCGAAGCGTCTATTTGTGCTTCCGATAAAATATATTTCAGAGAGGCAAAATCTACTCCGGCTACCAGTTTCCCTACAACGGGCATTACCATGCCGTTTATAAAACCACTCACTACTTTAGCGAATGCAGCGCCCATTACGAAGGCAATTGCCATGTCAACTAAGTTGCCCTTCATAGCAAACTCTTTGAATTCTTTAATCATACTCATGTTTATTTGTTTTTTGGGGTTAAATTTTCATTTGAGAAAAGTTTCGAATTGATTGGTCTAAATTCCAACACATTTTAAAGTTAGCTAATTAATGTTTGTTTTGTATTATTTGCATTAAATCAACAAATGGTTAAAACGTCTTTTGGTGACATCGTCAGATCTAATAAGCTCTGTTAAAGTATGTGTATGCATTATTTTGAAAACATGATAACTTCTGTTATTATTCCTAGTATCAATAATCAAAATTATTTTTCATTTGATGGATAAACTGACTCTGCAAAAATATATTGATGATATCCTTGTCCTAAATTGTCGCCAACAATATTGAAATAACATTCATTTCCACCTCCAAAGGGTGATATAATTAAGGGTTCTTTCAAAATCACTTTTTCCAGTATCCAACCGCTTGGTAAAGTGACTGTTGTGTCTGGTTTTTCTGCTTCGGTTGCATGCATTACGTAATAATTTCCTTTGTTGTCTGTTAGTTGAAAAATGCTATCAGTGAACATCACTGTTTGACATTTTTGAATTGTCTTTATCACCAAGTGTCCTTTTTCGGGTTTAAGCATATCTGTTTTACCACCTACATAATCAATACAAATGGGTTTTGCCATTTCTACCCAAGTATAATTTTTATATTCACGTTGTTTTATGCAGTCAGGTTCTTTGCAATTTACATCAGTATTTGGAGAACGATAAAATGCAGTTTGTTGAAAAAGTATGTGTC
>CAIUSK010000326.1 GCA_903901805.1 uncultured Flavobacteriales bacterium | reverse complement strand
TAAATTCTTGCTAAAAATTGTGCAAATAATTCTGGTGCAACCTTATTTAATTTTTCATTGTATTTATTGTAAATTTTCGATTGTTGTAAGTTGCTTCGATTTATACTTACTTTCCCATTACTTTCCGCATACGGCGGATTGATATACACCACTAATTTTTTGCGTTTTTCCTCACTACTAATGATGTCACACAAGCTGTCGGGCATTTTTCCGCCTTTTGAAATGGGAACAAAATCATCATTTAGAAAATCAAATTGAAACACATTTCCTTTCAATAAGTTGGCACCGTGGTCAATGCGTTCGTGAATCACGTTCACATCGGCTTGGTCTAAGGTACTTGCGTAAATGTTGTATTTATTGGTCAATCCTGCTAGCAAATTTCCCGTTCCGGCAGCGCAATCCCAGACATAATAGTCGTCTTGCCAATTTTCACCCAAGTAATCCGTTAAGTATTTTTGCGACAGTTCTACCCAAATACGCGGAGTAAAAAAAGCTCCTTTTCGTTCTCGAATGTCTTGTGGCACCAACAAATCACGCCGTTCGATAATGTATTCTTGAAATTCCTTGATGGGCGGCCGTTTGTAACGTTTCCAAAATTGCAAATAGGTGTCCTTGTTTTTCAATCCAATGGTGGCATCAAACATTTGCTTGATGTTTTCCTTGGCAATTTTATAGCCTTGATTTTGGTACACCACGAACAAATTATCGCGAATGGATGAATCGTCTTCCAGTTGTTGTGTGTCTTTATCGTCCACAAACAAGTCCGCCAAGAAAAAATCACTGTCGAGGATGTTGGCTTTTTTCAGATCATCCCAGGGGGTGTCTATTTGCGGTTTCACAATTTCGAGCCAGCGTAAGTAAATGGGAATAAAATTATTCTTGTCGATTTTTAATTTACTCGTTGAGGTGGATTTGGCAATGTTGTTTTTAATGAAAAATTCGAGTTCTTTTTCGTCTTTTTGGTAATCGAAAACGAACGTGTTTTGTTGTAAGGTAGCTTCAATTCGTTCCTTAATGAGAAGGAACTCTTTGGTTTCGTGGTTACTAGGCGTAACGTTCCAATTGAAATCATTGAGGTAAAAAATATCTTGAACGGCAATGTAGGGTACAAAAGCAATTTTTTTAAAATCAAAAGCGCCTAAAAAAGCGGGAGGCATGGTTTTGTCGAAAGTCCGTGCTTTTCCAATCGTTAAAATTAATTGCACGAACATTGTCACAACATCAAAATTTCCTGTTTTCGCTTCTGCCCAAAGCAAAGGCGTTCGTTCGAATAGTTCATTTTGTTTAGCAAAGACCGAAAAGTCAATGTTGCCAATGATTTCGGTGGTGTCGAAATTCTTGAACCAATCTGCACCGACCTTGTTTTTCAGTTCTTCTTCGCGTATGTTTTTATATTTCATCGCTGCAACTGAATAGGGTTATCAATTGCCTTGAAATCAAAACCTGCATTTACAGGTAGCAAACGCTTTTCCGAGAAATAAAAGAATGAATTTATTGATTTTCTTGCCATAAGTTTTTGATTAAAAGCTGGCGAGGCTCTTAATCTTTGAAGCAAAAAAGAAGGTGTGGAACTATCCGTTTGCTTATTTTCAATTCGGGTACCTGAGAGAACCCAATGCACAAATAAGTACGAATAGCCCACACCCGTTTAGGTGTGAGCCTCCGCATCTTATTCTCGTGCATTTATTGAAATTTCTCAGGTTTCGAATTGAGAGAATAAGAGCTTAAAGCTCAGCAATATGTTTAATTTTTATCTATCTATATTTTCTATTTTAAGTAGTTATTAAAAACGAAGTTAAACTATTTTTTATCTATTTCTTCCAATCGAAACAACACAATTTTTTGAATTAGTTCTTTAGGAATAGGTTTGTCCAAGGAGAATTGAATGGCGCCCTTGGAAAATTTGAGCCCAACAAACTCCTGTTCAAATGCTTTAACACCGGAGGCCGTAGGATAAAATCCGATGTGGTTTTTGAATGCTGCAAAATAGACCACATTTTGTTTCAGTGAAAAACAGGGCATACCGTAGCTCATTTTTTCCGCAGCATCGGGTAAAAGTGCTTTACATGTTTCATATACTTCAGTCAATAGATCCTGCGTATGTGCTGGAAATAAAGAAAAGTAGGATGTAAATTCGGGCGACATTAAAGATATTGAATTATTAATTTTTCACCAGATTCAACTGTACTATTGCATCGTGTTTACTCCAATATATTGCAGGAATTTCTTCCTTTCCATTTTGGTTAATAAAGCCATAAGTGCCTGCTATAGTTTTCACCAAAGCATATTTACCAGACTTTTCCTGAAATTTTTCAATTTTATCGTAAATTGGTTGTACTACTGTTTCGCCATTTATGTCGATAAAGCCATAAGTATTCGCAATGGTTTTAACAAGAGCCCAATCTTTGTTGAATTCACCATAATTATATACTTTATCGTATCCATTTTTTTGAGCAAAGGCAAGGCTATAAGCAAAGATAAAGACCAGGGAAATAAAACTTTTTCTCATTTTCTTTTATTCATTAGAACAATTTATAATTCAAATCTACTGATTTTTTTAACTAACCCCTCCATGAATTACATCCTCTAATTGATATTATCCCCTCTCATTTTCCCAATAATGGAACGAATCTTGTCAATGGCGCGTAAAAAAGTCCATGAAACGTATTGAGTTGTTTTTTGTCGTCTTTGGTTCTTGGATGTGTATGGGTCAGTCGAAAGACACGGTTTTTATTTTGCATTATCACTCAAACAAAAAAATGGCAACCAAAGAAGTAAAGCTCTCCAACGATCAAGTTTGGGGGTATGCTAAGGCTTTTGATCAGCAAGGGAAAGAAATATATTTTATGCATACGCGCCGTGTTGCCGGTCATGCTACTGTGGACTTTAGCTACTATCCTTCCGGTGCAGTGCGGCAAGCACATTTTACTTCCCATCCGGACGGAGGAATTCAATGGAGTGATATTACACATCGCTTTGATGAAAACGGAAAAATAACGGAAGTCATCGATAATAGTTCGGATGATTTTGGACATTACAGAGTGAGAATTGACTCACCGTATCAATTAGACATAACCAAGCACCCTGTTTCTCCTCCGGTTGTGGTTCCGTCCAAAAAGCAAGAGGTAATAAGGTGCGCAGAAATTTATTCTACAGAGATATATTTGATAAATGCTACTGGAAAAACCCGAAAATATAAAGCATCAAGTATAGGTGCGCCTCTTGTTGAAGAGAAATTGGAAGGTGAAATTATCGCCAATGATACCCTCAAATTGGGTTCTTATATCGATGCACAACTATTTACGCATCCCAAGGAACGTCTCAAAGTGGAAATGGCCGGTAGAAAAAATGATGTTGTCCAGTTTTTTTGGGAAGAACCAAAACAAGAAGGGATAAGCAACCGGAAGTATTACTTGGTTGCAATCAAACGCTTTTGAGTGTATTCGTTTGATTTTCGAAACTCCTCAAACCAGTCAGTCTGGTCAGGATTTCATTCCATCACGTCATCAGAAACCTTACCCCATCAATTTCTAGCACGTCACCTAAAATTAATTTAGCACGTCTTCGAAATTCAACTTCGCCATTGCGTACAACTTCGCCTTCGTCTACGATAAATTTTGCGTGTCCTCCAGTTTCCGCTATTCCCACGGCCTTCAAAAACGCCAATAATTCTATATATTCTCCTGAAATGGTAAATGATTCTGTTTTCATGATGTATCAAAGATAATTAGTTTCCATCGGAATCAGCTATCTTTGTAAAAAGGGAAAGAAATGATTTTATATAATGTCACCGTTAGTTTAGATGCCAACATAGAACAAGAGTGGCTAACCTGGATGCGCTCCAAACACATTCCGGATGTATTAGAAACGGGCTGTTTTAAAGAAAGTCGTCTATCCAGGGTTCATGGTGAAGAAGAGGGTGGGGTAACATATTCGGTAATGTACGTGAGTCCTTCGCAAGAATTATTGGATTTGTATCAAGAAAAATTTGCACCTGCTTTGCAGCAAGAACATGGTGCAAAATATCAAGGAAAATTCGCAGCGTTTCGAACTTTTTTAACGATCGTGGAGGAATTTCATGCATAAAGTTGATCCTAAAAAACGCCTCGGGCAACATTTTCTGAAAGACAAATCTATTTGCGAACGGATAGCCAATTTATATGGAAGTCAAGAAATTGCTCCTCGTGTAATGGAAATTGGGCCAGGAATGGGAGCATTAACCGAATACCTATTAAAGCGCCCCGAACTAGACGTTTGGTGCATGGAGGTGGATGATGACTCTGTACTTTATTTGGATATTCATTTTCCAGCGTTAAAAGGAAAAGTGATTTTTGGCGATTTCTTACGCGAAGATTTAACACCTTTAATAGAGGGCAAGAAAATGGGCGTTATAGGGAATTTCCCATACAATATATCCTCTCAAATTCTCTTCAAATGTTTAGAATATCGGAATCAAATACCCGAAATTGTTGGGATGTTCCAAAAAGAAGTTGCCCTGCGTCTTGCTGAAAAACCCGGATCCAAAACATATGGAATTTTAAGTGTATTGCTACAAGCATTTTACGATATCGAATATTGTTTTACAGTAGACGAACATGTATTCAGTCCGCCGCCAAAAGTTAAATCAGCTGTTATTCGCTGTGTTCGTAATGAACGAGAAACGTTGGGGTGCGACGAAAAATTATTTATTCAAGTAGTAAAAACATCTTTCAACCAACGCCGAAAAACCATGCGCAATGCATTGAAGCCAATTATTCAACAGGCGGATTTACCTTTCTTAGATTTGCGCGCAGAACGACTGTCTGTGGATGATTTTATCGAATTAACGAAGCAGATAGCAGCAGCAAAAAAAGCAACTAATTAAGCTAAACAAAAAAGCTTTTACATCTATCTTACTAATCACGTGGATTAATAAATTATACCCGTAAGTTTGAGCAAAAATTAGTAGATTCAGCGTATGATTCGTTTACAAAATATTCAAACAGAAGTAGATGCTGGTTTTTTGTATAGCATATTGGCTGAAAATGAATCTGACCCCAATGTGGCTGAAGTTTTTCGCCAAATGAGTATCATTGAACAAGGGCATGCTGAGGCTTTCATGCAAAAAAATAAGCTACCACTTTCTCAATTACCAAAACCTTCTAGACGAGCCAAAACGCTTCATTTTATAGGAAAAACGATTGGTTACGATTATATTTTAGGTGTGTTATTGGATACAGAAAAAAGCATTTCAAACGCAGTAATTGGAGCGCGCAAAAAATCAAAGACAGAACCTTCAATCAGTGACACGGCACATGTCGCCATTTTACGCAATATTTTAAATTCTAACTCCAATATTTCCGGCTCTTCTTTGGCTCGGTTTGAAAAAAGACATCGTTCTGTAGGTGGAAATGCCTTGCGCGCAGCTGTGTTAGGTGGTAATGATGGCTTGGTGTCCAATTTCAGTTTGATCATGGGAATCGCAGGAGCAACAAATGGTCAAAGCGAGGTGTTACTTGCTGGATTAGCGGGTTTACTAGCCGGAGCATTGTCTATGGCTTTAGGTGAATGGATTTCTGTAAAAAGCTCTCAAGAATTGTATGAAAATCAGATGCAACTGGAAATGGATGAGTTGGAAACCAATCCGGAAGGGGAAGAACAAGAATTGGCGCTGATTTATATTTCAAAAGGAATTGAGCGCGAAGCAGCGGAGAAATTGGCCAAAGAGGTTATTTCAAACAAGGATCATGCACATGAAATACTGATAAAAGAAGAGTTGGGAATTAATCCGGAGGAACTGCAAGGATCAGCGATGGAAGCTGCGTTAACTTCGTTTTTCCTATTTGCCATTGGAGCAATTATTCCCTTGTTTCCATTTTTCTTTTTTGGAGGACTGAAGGCAATTCTATTGAGTACTTTTTTCAGTGCTTGCGGACTTTTCCTAATAGGAGCAAGCATTACCTTATTTACCGGAAAAAGTATTTGGTTTTCGGGGACGAGACAAGTGGTGTTTGGATTGATTGCCGCAGCCATTACCTTCGGAATTGGTCATCTAATAGGAGTTAGCGTAGCAGGTTAAGAAATAAATTAAATTTAAAATTATGAATGAAGCACATGTACATTTGGTAACGAACCATTTACCCATTATTATCCCGTTTATTGCCCTTGTGGTATTGCTTATTGGAATGTTCTCCAAGTCTGATGCAGTGAAACGAACGGCTTTCTTTTTGTTTATTTTGGGAGCTATTTCCACTTTTCCTGCTTTTGAATCAGGCGAAGAAGCGGAGGAAATTGTGGAACACCTGGCAGGAGTTAGCCATGATTTGATTCACGAACACGAGGAAAAAGCAGAATTGTTTATGGTTCTTTCTTACTTGCTAGGAGCCTTGTCGTTGGTGGGACTTTGGGCAAATTGGAAAAAGAAGAAATTTGCAAACATAATATCGTATATCACCATACTTTTTAGTGTTTTGGTATTATACGTTGCGAAAGAAACCGGCACAACAGGTGGAGAAATCCGTCACCCAGAAATTAGATCCACGTTCAAAAAGTCGGTGGAGAAAAACGGAGAGAAAGAACACGAGGATTGAAATAAAGCTATTCCTTTTGTCCAGTTTTTACAATAAAAATGAACAAACACCTAAAATGTGTCCATTTTTTGAAAATAGCACAGGAAATAGCGGGGTTTCTCGTCCTAGAAACAAGATCAAATTTCATGATAAGGAAAACTTGTAACAGTAAGAACCAATCTTACCCCTTCAAAATACCCCTTGAAATTACAATTTTTTGTACTTCCGAAGTTCCTTCGTAGATCTGTGTGATTTTCGCATCGCGCATCAATCGCTCCACGTGATATTCTTTCACAAAACCATATCCACCGTGAATTTGAACCGCCTCAACCGTTTGT
>CAIUSK010000325.1 GCA_903901805.1 uncultured Flavobacteriales bacterium | reverse complement strand
GAACGACTTTCTGCTTATTTTGGTGAACAAATAGGGGTATACCATTCGAAATTCAATCAAAATGAACGGGTGGAGATTTGGAATACGGTATTGGCGAATGATCCCAATAAGTTTCGATTAATAATTGGTGCACGATCTTCTGTATTTCTTCCGTATCAAGAGTTAGGGTTGATTATCGTGGATGAAGAGCATGAAAACACGTTCAAACAAATGGATCCTTCTCCGCGGTATAATGCACGAGATGCGGCCATTGTTTTGGGACATCTTCATAAAGCAAAAGTACTTTTGGGAACAGCCACTCCCTCCATTGAAAGTTATACAAATGCATTAGATGGGAAATATGGCCTAGTAGAGTTATCAGAGCGCTATTTAGGATTGAAATTGCCAGAGATTTTTTGTGCTAATATTCGAACGGAAAAAAAGAATAAAAGCATGCATTCGCATTTTAGTAGCCAATTAATGGATGGAATAAACGAAGCGTTGAATGCAGGAGAACAAGTTATTTTGTTCCAAAATCGCAGAGGATATACGCCAATGTGGTCGTGTGAAGTTTGTGCTTGGACGCCTCGTTGCAAGAATTGTGATGTTTCGATGACTTATCACAAACATACAAATTCCTTGAAATGTCATTATTGCGGACATATTTCTGCTCCCGTTGGAAGCTGTGGTGCTTGCGGAAGTAACCGGTTAAAAATGGTTGGATTTGGCACCGAGAAAATTGAGGATGAATTGAGTTTGTTTTTACCAAATACCGTTATTAAACGCTTGGATTTAGACTCAACACGTTCTAAAAATGCCTACGAAACAATTATCCATGACTTTGAGAATAGACAGATACATATTTTGGTTGGAACCCAAATGATTACCAAAGGGTTGGATTTTGATAACGTTGGGTTGGTGGGGATATTAGATGCGGATATGTTGTTAAATCGACCGGATTACAGAGCGTTTGAGCGAGCTTTTCAGTTGATGGTTCAAGTAGCGGGTAGGGCAGGACGAAAAAATAAAAAAGGGAAAGTGATTATTCAAACATCCAACCCAGATCAATGGGTGCTGGGTCGTGTAATGGAGCACGATTTCAAAGGGTTTTATGAAACGGAGATTCAGGAACGAAAACTTTTCTTTTATCCGCCATACTATAAAATGATTCATTTAACGTTGCGCAACACGGATGAACGAAAACTAAATGCAGCAGCACAGAATTTAACAGACAAATTGCGTCTGGTTTTCAAGGAACGTGTTGTTGGACCAGAGTTTCCACTAATAAAACGCATTCAGAATTTTTTCATCAAAGAAATTAAAATCAAAATTGAAAAGGATGCCTCAGATCGGAAAGTAAAGGAGAAAATTCAGGAAATGATTGATCTTTTTTATGCCGAAGCAGATAATAAATCCAGTCGATTATCGATCGATGTTGATCCATATTAACATTTAAACCCATAGGCTCGGGATTAATCCCGAGCCTATGGGTTCAAAACCAAATTGAAAAATCATTCATTGGTTTAATTGGTATTTCAAATTATTTTTTAGGTCATAGAATATTTTACTTTCTGTAAATTATTCTTTACATTTGCTTTATCCTAACGAGGAAAATTAGTATTTAAAAAATAGCGTTTGCTAAACTGCCTGCAAGAGAAAAGACGAAATTTCAAATTCACAGGGAAGTTAAAGTTAAACGCTCATGCCATGGCGTGGGCGTTGCTTTGCTTTGTGAATTGGGCTTCGTCTCCCACTCTTGCAAGTAAAAGTAACTGTCCCACGCTTTTTACTTGTATCAAACTCACTGCGGGGTGAGTGAAACTAAAACTTTTTAAAAATGAAAAAGTCTATGTTTACCGCCTTTACAGTTGGGCTTTGTATGACTGCAAGTATGATGGCGCAAGTGCCCAGTTATGTCCCTGCAAATGGATTAGTAGGTTGGTGGCCGTTTAGCGGAAATGCCAATGATGAAAGTGGAAATGGAAATAATGGAACGGTGAATGGAGCAACGCTGACAACGGATCGTTTTGGAAATACTGGGAAGGCTTATGATTTTGATGGTTCAAATAAAATAAATCTTGGTAGGCTTTCAATTATTGATACATTAAATGCAACTAAAGATATTAGTTACGCACTTTGGATTAAGGCTGATCAAAATCAATCACAATTCAACTTTATGCCTTTATTAAGCAAAAGGCAAGAGCCTTGGCAATCTGCAGGTAATGCACAGTCCTATTTTACTATTCATGGAGGTGGAGAATTCTATTATCCAAGAAATAATAAATATATATGCTACGCATTTGTTGATGCCCATATGTATGGATATGGACTAAACAATGGATTAGATGGTGGGCAAACTGATGATAACAACTGGCATAGTATAATTGCAACAAAAAATAATAATCTTTATTCATTATATTATGATGGATCTTTAATTGATACATTAATGGATAATTCTGTTCTGTACTCAACAGACTCAATGATTGTAGGAAATCAAGGTGTTTGGGGTTTTAGTTACGAAAGATGGTATAAAGGTACTATTGACGATATTGGTATTTGGAATCGGGCCTTAACTGACCAAGAAATTTCTGATTTATACCTTAGTTCCAACGTAGGGGTAAACGAGAGTAATTTTTTGAATGAAATCCAAATTTACCCCAACCCAACTAACGACCACATTACCATTGATGCAGGGAATTTAACTACAATGAACGGATATAGCATCAAAATTGAGGATGCGCAAGGGCAGCAAGTTTTCCAAAATGCGGTAACCCAACAACAGTTTTACATTGACATCACCACGTGGGGTGGCAACGGTTTATATTTCGTGAGAATCATTAACCCACAAGGAAATACGGTGGATATTAAGAAGATTGTATTGCAATGATAAATGGTTAAAACCATTTAATTACCAATTAATTTCACACATAGGCTCGGGTTTAAACCCGAGCCTATGTGTGAAATTAATTGGTAATTAAATGGTTTTAACCATTTATCATTGCAATACAATCTTCTTAATATCCACCGTATTTCCTTGTGGGTTAATGATTCTCACGAAATATAAACCGTTGCCACCCCACGTGGTGATGTCAATGTAAAACTGTTGTTGGGTTACCGCATTTTGGAAAACTTGCTGCCCTTGCGCATCCTCAATTTTGATGCTATATCCGTTCATTGTAGTTAAATTCCCTGCATCAATGGTAATGTGGTCGTTAGTTGGGTTGGGGTAAATTTGGATTTCATTCAAAAAATTACTCTCGTTTACCCCTACGTTGGAACTAAGGTATAAATCAGAAATTTCTTGGTCAGTTAAGGCCCGATTCCAAATACCAATATCGTCAATAGTACCTTTATACCATCTTTCGTAACTAAAACCCCAAACACCTTGATTTCCTACAATCATTGAGTCTGTTGAGTACAGAACAGAATTATCCATTAATGTATCAATTAAAGATCCATCATAATATAATGAATAAAGATTATTATTTTTTGTTGCAATTATACTATGCCAGTTGTTATCATCAGTTTGCCCACCATCTAATCCATTGTTTAGTCCATATCCATACATATGGGCATCAACAAATGCGTAGCATATATATTTATTATTTCTTGGATAATAGAATTCTCCACCTCCATGAATAGTAAAATAGGACTGTGCATTACCTGCAGATTGCCAAGGCTCTTGCCTTTTGCTTAATAAAGGCATAAAGTTGAATTGTGATTGATTTTGATCAGCCTTAATCCAAAGTGCGTAACTAATATCTTTAGTTGCATTTAATGTATCAATAATTGAAAGCCTACCAAGATTTATTTTATTTGAACCATCAAAATCATAAGCCTTCCCAGTATTTCCAAAACGATCCGTTGTCAGCGTTGCTCCATTCACCGTTCCATTATTTCCATTTCCACTTTCATCATTGGCATTTCCGCTAAACGGCCACCAACCTACTAATCCATTTGCAGGGACATAACTGGGCACTTGCGCCATCATACTTGCAGTCATACAAAGCCCAACTGTAAAGGCGGTAAACATAGACTTTTTCATTTTTAAAAAGTTTTAGTTTCACTCACCCCGCAGTGAGTTTGATACAAGTAAAAAGCGTGGGACAGTTACTTTTACTTGCAAGAGTGGGAGACGAAGCCCAATTCACAAAGCAAAGCAACGCCCACGCCATGGCATGAGCGTTTAACTTTAACTTCCCTGTGAATTTGAAATTTCGTCTTTTCTCTTGCAGGCAGTTTAGCAAACGCTATTTTTTAAATACTAATTTTCCTCGTTAGGATAAAGCAAATGTAAAGAATAATTTACAGAAAGTAAAATATTCTATGACCTAAAAAATAATTTGAAATACCAATTAAACCAATGAATGATTTTTCAATTTGGTTTTGAACCCATAGGCTCGGGATTAATCCCGAGCCTATGGGTTTAAATGTTAATATGGATCAACATCGATCGATAATCGACTGGATTTATTATCTGCTTCGGCATAAAAAAGATCAATCATTTCCTGAATTTTCTCCTTTACTTTCCGATCTGAGGCATCCTTTTCAATTTTGATTTTAATTTCTTTGATGAAAAAATTCTGAATGCGTTTTATTAGTGGAAACTCTGGTCCAACAACACGTTCCTTGAAAACCAGACGCAATTTGTCTGTTAAATTCTGTGCTGCTGCATTTAGTTTTCGTTCATCCGTGTTGCGCAACGTTAAATGAATCATTTTATAGTATGGCGGATAAAAGAAAAGTTTTCGTTCCTGAATCTCCGTTTCATAAAACCCTTTGAAATCGTGCTCCATTACACGACCCAGCACCCATTGATCTGGGTTGGATGTTTGAATAATCACTTTCCCTTTTTTATTTTTTCGTCCTGCCCTACCCGCTACTTGAACCATCAACTGAAAAGCTCGCTCAAACGCTCTGTAATCCGGTCGATTTAACAACATATCCGCATCTAATATCCCCACCAACCCAACGTTATCAAAATCCAACCCTTTGGTAATCATTTGGGTTCCAACCAAAATATGTATCTGTCTATTCTCAAAGTCATGGATAATTGTTTCGTAGGCATTTTTAGAACGTGTTGAGTCTAAATCCAAGCGTTTAATAACGGTATTTGGTAAAAACAAACTCAATTCATCCTCAATTTTCTCGGTGCCAAATCCAACCATTTTTAACCGGTTACTTCCGCAAGCACCACAGCTTCCAACGGGAGCAGAAATATGTCCGCAATAATGACATTTCAAGGAATTTGTATGTTTGTGATAAGTCATCGAAACATCACAATTCTTGCAACGAGGCGTCCAAGCACAAACTTCACACGACCACATTGGCGTATATCCTCTGCGATTTTGGAACAAAATAACTTGTTCTCCTGCATTCAACGCTTCGTTTATTCCATCCATTAATTGGCTACTAAAATGCGAATGCATGCTTTTATTCTTTTTTTCCGTTCGAATATTAGCACAAAAAATCTCTGGCAATTTCAATCCTAAATAGCGCTCTGATAACTCTACTAGGCCATATTTCCCATCTAATGCATTTGTATAACTTTCAATGGAGGGAGTGGCTGTTCCCAAAAGTACTTTTGCTTTATGAAGATGTCCCAAAACAATGGCCGCATCTCGTGCATTATACCGCGGAGAAGGATCCATTTGTTTGAACGTGTTTTCATGCTCTTCATCCACGATAATCAACCCTAACTCTTGATACGGAAGAAATACAGAAGATCGTGCACCAATTATTAATCGAAACTTATTGGGATCATTCGCCAATACCGTATTCCAAATCTCCACCCGTTCATTTTGATTGAATTTCGAATGGTATACCCCTATTTGTTCACCAAAATAAGCAGAAAGTCGTTC
>CAIUSK010000324.1 GCA_903901805.1 uncultured Flavobacteriales bacterium | reverse complement strand
CGTGTTTATACCATTGGAGTTGGAACAAATGGATCAGCAATAATCCCTGAAAATACGCCTTTTGGAGTTGTAAATCGGGCATTTAAAGTTGAGATAGATGAAGAAACGTTGCAAAATATTGCTTCCATAACAGGAGGGAAGTATTTTCGAGCAACGGATGAAAAAAGTCTGATAGCCATTTATTCTGAAATTGACAAAATGGAAAAAAAGAAACAGCAATCAAGCAGATTTCAAAAAACACCTCCTGCAACACCTAATGGATTTTTGAATGTTAGTTTGATATTGGTTTTGTTGAGTTTTTCGGTGGATAAATTAATTTTTAGATCGAATGAATAATCAACGATATCTGTATAATATTTCGCGTTTTACCATCTTTTGGCTGGTTTATGAATTGGTGTTTATGTTATTCATTTTTATAACGCTATTTGTTACAGGATTTTTTGAAACAAGTACAAAGTCAGGTGAGCAATTGATTTTTGAACATCCTGAAAATCTCTTTTTGGGTTTAGTGATACCGGTTCTTGGGTTTTTGCAGATTCGATCATTGAAAAGAAGAAATTCAATGCTGACAGAACATGTTCATTCCCAGTTTTATAACGTGCTTTTTAAACCAGTATCTACGAGAAAAACTTTGTTTAAATTTATTCTTTTTCGCAATGTTGTGTGTTTTACCATTCTTGCACTTGCAAATCCATTATTGGGAAAAATCAAACAGAATACAAAAGCGGATAATTTAGAATTGGTAATTTGTTTGGATATTTCTAATTCCATGAATGCGCGAGACATTGAAAATACATCTCGATTGGAAGTTGCCAAACGTGCGCTATCACAGTTTGTGAATCAATTAAAAGGAGAAAGAATTGGAATGTGCGTTTTTGCCGGAACATCTTTTGTCCAATTACCCTTAACGAATGATTACCACGCAGCTAAATTATTTATTCAAGAAATTGAAACCAATATGGTTTCGGCACAAGGAACAAATGTAACGGCGGCTTTAACAACTGCTGATAATATGTTCACTAAACTAAAATCATCCAAAGGAATATTGATGGTTACTGATGGAGAGGATCACGAAGGATTATCAGATTCAATAGTTACGGTTTTAAAGGATAAAAAGATTGAAATCTCAATTTTGGGAATAGGAACTGAAAAAGGTGCTCCCATACTAATTGATGTTAAAAAACCGGGATTGGGCTACAAGAAAAATAGTCAAGGAGAATTAATAATTAGTAAGTTGAATGCTGCATTCATAAAGGAATTAGCTGGTAAATTAAATGGAAGTGCTAGCGTTACAAATAGCGCATTCCCCAATGTTACGGAAGTATTAACAGAAATTAACCAAATGAAGCAAGGTAATTCCCGAAATTTGGAAATAGAAATCAGTGAATCATGGTATCAAATTCCTGTTGGACTTGCTTTGATTAGTTTTTTGATTTTATTAATTGCACCGAACGCGTTAAACAAACAATCATGGTAAATAAGTTGTTTTTTACATGTATCATTTTTTTTAGTACGTACTTGACTTTTGGTCAAGATTGGAAAGTGAAATTGCAAGAAGCCAGAAAACATTATAAGATGGGTGATTTTTCAGAATCATATAACCGATATTTGGAAGCACAGAAGGCAGCTCCAGATGCTGTAGATTTTTCAAATGAAATGGGTCAAGCAGCATATAAATCTGGAAATTTCGACAAGTCAATTGAACATTTTAATGCATTCACGGAAAACAGCAAAAATAAAAAGGTGTCTTCTAATGATTATCATAATCTTGGTAATTCCCAAATGAAAGCTAAAAAATATCAAGAAGCGATTGAATCCTATAAAAAAGCATTGAGAAAAAATCCAACGGATCAGGAGACACGTTATAATTTATCAGAAGCATTGCGTAAAAACGCTCAAAACGATCAGAAGAAACAAGACAATAATCCACCGCCTCCCAATTCTGATAAAAAGAAAAAACCGGAGCAACCGAAGGAGAACAAAAACTCTAATACAGGAAATATTCCGAAAAGGGCGGTTGATAGGATGTTGGATAAATTATCTAAAAATGAAGCAGATACTAAAAGGAAAATAAATAATCAAAATAACAAGGACCAAGGATCATCAGCATCCGGTAAAGATTGGTAATGAAAAACATAACACTATTTATTGGTTTTTTGCTTGCGTGTTTTCTTTTGAATGCACAGCAGCTTGTGTTATCTGTTTCTGTTGATAATTCGGCTCCCAAAGTAGGAGAAATGATTGAAGTCATAGTTAAAACAACTATTAACGGGAATATTCAGATTACCTATCCCAGTGAATTTATTCCTGGCGGGGGAGTGATGAATGGCATGTCTAGACAAATTTCAAATTCTGGCTACTCCACAATTTACTACCGCAGCGAAAGTGGTGCTTTTCAAAAAGAGGGAGAGTTCACCATTGGACCTGCAACCATTCGAAAAGGAAATAAAAGCTACACTTCTAATAAGGTCGTTGTAAAAGTCAAAAACATTCCGCAAGCAACAAACTCAGCTAATCCATTAATGTCTAAATCGTTAGCCAATAAGCCTGCTTTTGGATTGATAGAAACCAACAAATCGAGTGTTTATGTTGGAGAACCGGTTTCAATTACAGCGCGTGTTTTTGCTCAGTTTGAACCGAAAAAATTTGAAGATTACCGCGAATACACTTCAAAAGGTTTGCCCGATAAACATAAAATTCCAAATCCAGAAATAACGAACGTAGAACTGAAAAATTTCCAAAATAAACGGTATTATTCATTTTCATACGATAAGAGCATTAGTTTTCCTGCTCAGGCCGGAACCTTCTCAATACAGCCTTTTCAATTAACATTAGGCCATTTTTTTGATCAAGAACGAATTACATCAGAACCAGCATCCATTACTGTTAAATCATTGCCATCTGATGCTCCAGTAACTTTTCGAGGAACAGTCGGTAAAATTAATGTTGAGCGTAGTGTGATAAAAAACGCTGAAAAACAAGGTGATGTTGCCACAATTAGCATCACATTTTCAGGTTATGGAAATTTACATAGTATCGAAATTCCCGATTTGAAATTACCCTCTAGCATGCAATTATATGGAGATCCAAAAATTGAGGAAGACTTTCATTTTTCTGAAAAAGGTGCTGAGGGAAAGTTAACCATTGAATATAATATTCAACTTTTAGATCCAGGGAATTTGAAGATTCCGAACTTTATGTTCTCTTATTTTGATTTGGAAACAGAAAAATACATTGAATTGGCTTTAGATTCAATATTCTTCAATATAGAAAGAACACCTGGTTTCAACAGAGTAAAAGCCAAAGAAGATGCAACATTGCGATTAGCATCAAAAAAAATCAACCAAGAAAATGAAAAACAATTCTTAAGCCCTAGAAAAATTTTAGTAATTGGAGGGATCGCCTCGGCTATTTTAGCTTTAGTATTCTTTGTGTTTAAAAGAAGTAAAAAGTCGAAAACAAACATTCAGTCGGAAGAAATTTTTAGTGAAATAAGTCAATCAAATACGACAGAGACGTTAACAGAAAAACAAGTAGAGCCTCCTGTTTTTGAAATTAAGTTGGATTCATTAGCTACAAAAATAAATGAACCAGAAGAATATATTAATTCGGTTTGTTTGGCTTTGGATAATTGGATGGAAAGCAAGCTAGATCAGCGTGAAGTAAAATCCTTATCTCGATTAGAAAAGATCAGTAGATTAGAGGCCCAATCAAATACTGAGGATAAAATAAAAATTGTACGTTCTATTTTTGCGAAGATTGATGAGGCAAGGTATGGTTTAAAAATTGATTCTTTTGGATGTCAACAAATTCAACTGAAATTAGAAGATTTACTGAATAATTGAACTCAGGTTAATACCTAAATTCAACTTCAAACCCTGTATGTCGTCTGATATTCAGTGCAAAATCGTTTTCAAACAATAAATATTGGCCTTTGATTCCTGTCACTACACCTTCAAATAAATTGATTTTTTCCAGGTTGATTAATTTTGGAGTACATGGATATTGTATTACGGGGTAAATTAAATCAGTCACAAAATCATTTTCAGATATGTATGATTGAAAATCTTGTGGTAAATTGTCTGCCATATTCCATTTTTCTTCAACTAAATCAATTGATTCATCAATTTCATTTTGGAGCATCTTTTTATAATTAGTTTTATCGGAGAAAAAAGATTTTAGGGTAACCTCGAGCACTCCGGCTTCAAATCTATTGGGTGTTTCTGCAAAAAAGATAGCCGATCTTGCTCCTTGATCAATCCACCTTGTTGGGACTTGAGTTGAACGTGTAACACCCACTTTAACGCAATCAGATTGAGCAAGGTAAACAATGTGTGGTTGATTGTGGTGATTTTCTTCCCAAATTGAATCTCTTCCTTCACCCAGATGAGCCTTGCACAATTCGGGACGTAAAATACATGGCGAAGCTTGCGAAGAGGAGATGAAACAAGAATAACAAAATCCTTCGCCAAAGAATTTTTTTGTTTTTTTAGTGCAAACCTGACAAAATAAATTACCTGTAAATTGAATTTGAAATTTCTTTCCAATTAGTTTATTTACAGAGTTATCAGGAGCCCATTCTGCGCAGTACTCAATGGGTTCAGATAGGGTAGTGGACATCTTTTTTAAAACGGTCATTATTCTTTTTGTTTTACCAGGTTACTATTGTTCCTCCCCAACTGTATCCCACTCCAAAACCTAGTAGCATTACTTTCATATCTTTTTTAAGTTTACCCTCCAATTCGGCCTGTTTTAATGCAATTGGAATTGAACATGAAACAGTATTTCCAATTTCTTCATAATAGGTGTAAAACTTATCAGATGGGATTTTACATTTGCGCTGTAAGGCATTTAAAATAAATTTACTTGCTTGGTGAAAAACAAACAAATCAATTTCCTCAAAATTTAAATTATTTTTATTCAAAGTATCTACTAATAAAGAAGGAACGCGCTGAAGAGAAAAACGGGCTACTTCTAATCCGTTCATAGACATTCTTCCATGCGATAGTTGCTGGTGTTCGTTTTGATACATTTCTAGCCATTCTTTATCAATAGGAGAGCGTGTGGATCCTCTTTCCACGATTAAGTTTTCGGCACCGGAACCATCATTTCCAAAAACAAATTTTCCAATTTGTTTACGTTGGCTTTTTTGAACTAAAATAGCTACTCCAGCATCACCAAATATCCCTCTCATTTCGAAGTCTTCTGAGTGTATTACAGATGTAGGGATATCAGAAACAAGAAATAATACATTTTCAGCATTTCCACTTTGTATCATTGCATCAGCTAGACTTAGTCCGTAAATGAAACCAGAACAACCCATTGGCATGTCAATGCATCCGCAATTCTCATTTAATTCCAATTTATGATGCAGCACACTGGCACTTGTTGGTGCTTTATAATCGAGACCTTCAGTACAAAAAATCAAAAAGTCTATAGTTGATTTTTTGAACGTTGGATTTTCTTGAAA
This sequence comes from uncultured Flavobacteriales bacterium, assembly GCA_903901805.1. Classification (GTDB taxonomy): domain Bacteria; phylum Bacteroidota; class Bacteroidia; order Flavobacteriales_D; family Crocinitomicaceae; genus UBA952. The sequence continues at coordinate 8,773 of CAIUSK010000324.1, read as the reverse complement.
CAATTTTAATGCAGCTTCAAACGCTAAATCAGATCCAATTTGGTTTGTATTTCGAACATGTCGTTTGCTAACACCAAAAATACTAAATAGTTCTTCCTGTGACTTCTGCTTAAATATCATCGATAAGTCTCCGTTTGTAAGTGTATTGGGAGGTAAATAATAACTTATGAATTGAATATTACTGCTCATTATTTAAAATAGATTTTTAAAAATACACAATCTGACCGAATTAATAATCTTCTCCTAATTTTAGTCAATTAATAAAATGTTACAGTCAAAAGAATTTTATTTTTAAATTAGACAACTTTTTATTACATTCGTCGTCAGCTTAATAACTAAAACTAAAAATATTAATCTATGAAAATAATTTTTACCACTATTTTATTTTTCGTTAGCCTTTCGATTTCGGCACAAGTTAATTCAAACAGTTCGGTTCAAGTGAAACCTAAATCTGAATTAAAATCTCAAACGCATACAAAACAAAAATCGGGGGGGAAATACTACAGCGAATATGTTGTAAAGCCAGAAAAATTGAAGACTTTCTTTATTGATGGTGCAATACCAACAAGTTTCCCAAAGTACGATAAGTACAAAACATACGACGATAATAAAACAATTGCGAAAACATGGGCAAGGTCTAATAAATCATTGATCAAAAAAGAATTTTGGTTTAAGTTTGAGGATTAATCCAACCCTAATTTTAATTCTATGATAAGAAATTTACTATTTCTGATATTGTTTTCTTTTTGTGCAAGTATTTCTTTTACGCAATGTATCACGGCTGACCCTTTTTGCACAGGTACAACTTATATCTTTCCAAATAGCACGAATGTAACTGATTTGGGTTCTGTTAGTTGTCTTGGCAGTGCTCCAAATCCTTCGTGGTATTACCTGGAAATAGACGCTGCTGGAACTATGAATTTTGATATCAGTCAAGAGAATACAGCGGGAACACCCATCGATGTAGATTTTGCTATTTGGGGACCATATTCATCTTTAAATGCAGCATGTGCTGGAGCCAACCCATTTCCTTCCGGAAGTGCGGTAGATTGTAGTTATTCTGCCTCTGCTACTGAATCAGCATCTATTCCAAATGCGCAAGTTGGTCAGGTATATGTGGTTTTACTCACCAATTTTGCTAATGATGCTGGAACGATATCCTTTGGCCAAACTCCGGGAGGATCTGGTTCGGCAGATTGTTCGTTTACATGTGGTGTGGCCCTCACAGCAAATCCTTCGGTCTGTTCAAACAATACTTACACATTATCTGGTAATTTAACCGTAACAGCTGGTCCGGGTATATCCGTTCCAAATTCCGGTACTGTGACCATCACCAACAGTTGTGGTGGATCCCAGGTATTTAATGCACCTTTTACGAATATTCCTTATAATTTTCCTGGTTTAACCGCCAATGGTGCGGCATGTACGGTGACTGCAACATTTTCAGGTTTTTCTAATTGTAATACCATTCAGGCCTATACTGCACCAACTTCTTGTGTTAGTCCTTGTGCTATCACCTCTGTTTCGGCAGCGCCAACAGCCTGTTCTAATGGAACTTATTCGGTAGGTGGTTCAATTGCCTTTACCAATGCTCCAACAACTGGAACATTAACGGTAACGGGTTCATGTGGAGGAACGCAAACATTTAATGCACCTTTTACCTCTCCTTTAGCTTATAACTTTGCTGGATTAACCGCTAATGGTGCTGCATGTACTGTTACTGCAACGTTTTCTGCTACTCCTAGTTGTACATTAACTCAAAATTATACAGCTCCGGCTGCGTGCAACTGTTCAATTTCAACTATTACAGCAACACCAACATCTTGTGTGAATAGTTTATTTACGTTGAATGGCAATATAACTTTTACTAATGCACCTACAACAGGTACATTGACAATTACTAATAGCTGTGGTGGATCACAAACATTTAATGCACCATTTACCTCACCTCAAGCATATTCTTTAACTGGATTAAATGCAAATGGAGCTGCGTGTTCCGTTACAGCAACATTTTCAGCTACTCCGTCTTGTACGTTAACACAAAATTTTACAGCTCCTGCTTCTTGTAACTGTTCAATATCGGCGGTTTCAGCAACACCTACAGCGTGTTCAGCTAATCAGTATTCGTTGAATGGTAACATTAGTTTTGCAAATGCTCCAGCTACAGGTTCTCTTACTGTTACAAGTAGCTGTGGAGGAACACAAACATTTAATGCTCCTTTCACATCTCCTCAGGCTTATTCTTTGGCAGGCTTAACAGCTAACGGTGCAGCATGTACGGTTACCGCAACTTTTAGTACAAATGCTGCATGTACGTTTACTCAGAATTTCACCGCACCAGCTTCTTGTAACTGTTCAATGACAGCACTCACAGCTGTACCAACGGCATGTGCAAACAATTTATACAATGTTTCAGGATCGCTTACCTTTGTTAATGCCCCATCAACCGGAACATTAACAATTTCCTCACCTTGCGGCGGAAATCTTGTGGTAAATGCACCTTTTACTTCTCCTCAAGCTTACACATTTCCAAATCTAAATGCAAATGGAGCAACATGTACTGTTACAGCTTCTTTTAGCGCTAATGCAGCATGTACTTTATCGCAGAATTTTAACGCTCCTGCTGCTTGTGCAACACCTGGTTGCGTAACGGATCCATTTTGTACAGGAACAACTATAACGTTTCCTGCTGGAACGAACCAAACGGATGCTTCAATTACCTATCCAAATAATAATTACGATTGTTTAAGTACTTCTCCAAATCCAGCATGGTTTTATTTTCAAATTGATAGTGGTGGTAGTTTAGGTATTGACATGACCAATTCATCAGGTGTAGACATTGACTATATTTTATATGGTCCATATGCTGATTTGGCAAATGCAAATGCAAATTGTAACAATATGGGTAATGGAACAACTTCAAATGCTGTTGTAGATTGCAGTTTTAGTGGTGCGGCTACTGAATCGGCTTTTATTACCAATGCTCAACCGGGAGATGTTTATGTTTTATTAATTACAAATTTTTCCAACTCTGCCACAAATATCAGTTTTACTAATAACAACAGTGGAACGGCAACAACTGATTGTTCGATAGTAGCGCCAGTATGTAATTTTACAGGATTTACCGGGACAGTTTCTGCATGTAATGGAAGTACAAATCAATATACATTAACAGGTACTATTAGCTATACCGATGCGCCAACAACAGGTACTTTAACACTAACAAATTCTTGTGGTGGAACACAGACTTTTAATGCTCCATTTGGTACATCACAAAATTATACCTTCACTGGAAATTCAAATGGTGCGGCATGTATTATAACAGCTGTTTTCTCGGCTGACGCTTCATGTTCTGCAACATTGAATTATTCTGCTCCACCTTCATGTACTTGCCCAGCAGAGGTTGGAACATACGTTACTTCTGTTACAGGCAATTCGAATACCTTAACCATGTTGTGTTACGGCGATGATATTGATATTACCTCTAACAATAACTGGACAGCACCAGATGAAATTATTGGAGCGACTGATCCACTTTCACCAAATTATGATCCATTGGCGCCAGTTTATGATCCAGGAATTGCTTGGTTGGTATATAGTTGCCCTCCTTCCGTATCATTGAATCCCGCAATGTCTTCAACGACAGGATTATCTATTCCTGATGATCCATGTTTACAAGGTGTAGTTGCAAATACGGCATCTATTTCAGATGTGAATGATTTATCGTTAATTAATGCTTTTCCAGCGGGTACATTTACAAATAATACAGTTTATTTAGTTCCGCTTACTATGTATAGTTTGGTAGATGGTATATATAGCTATGTGATTTTACCGGCTGCCGATTGTTTTGAATTGGGAACACCTATCGCAGTTCAGTATTTACCACAAGTAACAGCTACACAAACCCAAAATTGTGCGAATGGTACAGTTACTGCGACTGTAAGTGGGGGAGCCGCACAGTTGAATGGAACAAATTTTACATTAGTTCCAGGTAGTATATCACCAGCATCCGCAACTGCAGTAAATAGTACCACGAGCAATGGAGGAAATATTATCATTGGAAATCTTTCAACGGGAGCCTATTCCTTTAATGTAGAAGATGCAAATGGTTGTCCTGTTACAATCTCGGGAACATATACGGGAGCTCAAACTGCATCATTAAGTTATTTAGACGATTTATATTGTTTAAATGATGCAAATCCAACAGCTCAAGTATCAGGAACGTTAGGTGGAACATTTACGAGTGGGCCCGGCCTAACCTTAAATTCTACAACGGGAGCAATTGATTTAATTTCATCTACACCGGGTGTTTATACAGTTACTTATGCAACTCCAGGTCCTTTGTGTCCGGGATCTGATTCATATACTATTACAATCGAAGATTACCCAATTGTTGATGGAGGTCCAGATTTAACCTTGTGCGTTGGAAACCAAATAACATTAGAAGGTTCCGGAGCTGTGAATTACTCATGGAATTACGGATTACTAAATGGAGTTCCATATTTACCTAATATAGGAGAAACTCAATTTATTGTGGTTGGAACTACAAATGCTGGTTGTACAGGTACAGATACCGTTTTAGTAACAGTGATTACAGATTGTGTGGAAGACGAAGAAGTTATTTTCTGGGTACCAAATACATTTACACCGGATAACGATGAATTTAATCAAAATTTCCAAGCAATATTTTATTCAGGATATGACCCATATTCTTTTGAAATGTTCATTTATAATCGATGGGGAGAAACTATTTGGGAAAGTAATGACGTAAATGTAGGATGGGATGGTACATACAACAATGGAATGAAAGTTCCAGACGGTGTTTACACTTGGAAAATTAAATTCAAACGGAAACAAGACGACAAAAAACTTACATCAGTAGGTCACGTAACTGTTTTACGATAATCCTTCCAGCCAAGCCATAGTATTTATACCATCGGCATAATCGGTTAATGAAGGCTTTTGTGAATCTCCAAATGGAATGAAATTAGAACCAATAATTACTTGAATATTCTCTTTATTTAACTCTAAAATTGATTGTAATTCATTGTCATCAAGATATCTGTGGTAATGAATCATTGATATAGGTGAAAATAATTGATTGGACTCCTTAAGAAGCACAAAATTATTATCTAACACATTCTCTTGATTTAATAAATGTATTGCTCGGTTATAATCATAGTTATTACCGTACTTCTTATTATTTATAATTTCTCCATAAGGAACAATAGCTTCAAAAAATAAATTAAGATTAAATTCTAATGGAATCAGTAGAAATGTAACATTACGGCAACCTTTTCCAAAATAACTAAATATATCTGAGCCAAGTAATTCTAACTCCTCTTTAGTTTCCGATCCTGTAATTAGTGCAATGGAGGTCCGGTTTTTTCGGAATAACCTTGGAACATGACCAAAATATTTCTCAAAATGTAAATTAGCATTATCACTTCCCGTGGCGATTACTGCCTCCACCTGTTTAATTAAACCATATTCTATCGAAACAATTTCATTGATTATTGGATGGATTACAGCCAACCATTCAATGAGTTTTGGCAGTAGCGTTTTGTCTTCAGAACTTAATTTTACAATTGCTTTATTTCCCGATAACAAAACACACAATAAATCATGGAACCCAACCAATGGAAGGTTGCCAGCCATAATTATTAAAATTCGTTTTGGATTACTTGCGAAGCTATAATTAGCAACCCATTCATTAACCTTGTCAGTTTGAATCATGTTCCCCAATTCTAACAATGCTTTTCTAACATTTTCTTCAATAAACCATCCATTATGGTTTTTTTGCTGTTGAATTAAAAGAGAGAAATCTGTAAATTCTTTTTGTGTAAAACGATTTGTTTTTGACGTGTCATATTTTTCATCGCCAAGTGCGATAAATAGTTCGTGAAGTGATTGAATTGCTTGAAGTACTTGTTCTCTTTTCATGCATCAAAGATAAATTGACTTATTGGAAGTCTCTCAAAAAAATATAATAAAACCAAAACTTTTCTGTATTCGAACAAAAGTTTCTATAATCCGTTTGTATCTTTGTAACCAAAATTTGGAGATATGGCAATTACGATTACGGATGAATGTATAAATTGCGGCGCTTGCGAGCCCGAATGTCCGAATAATGCAATTTATGAGGGTGGAGCAGAGTGGAAGTATTCTGATGGTACCACGTTGAAAGGAATCATTGAAACATTGGATGGAAATCAAATCCTTGCAGATCATTCCTTTGAGCCGGTAAATATGGATGTATATTTTATTGCCCATGATAAATGTACCGAGTGTGTTGGGTTTCATGATGAGCCTCAATGTGCGGCTGTTTGTCCAGTAGATTGTTGTGTTGATGATCCTGATTATCGAGAAACAGAAGAAGAGCTGTTGGCAAAAAAGAATTTTATGCATCTGTCCTAACAATAATAAATAAGAATGAAACAAATTACTTTTACGTCAATCGATGCTGCAATCGAGATAGTTGATAACATAGATGATGACGGGTTAGGGGTATTGTGTGAGAAACATGCTACTGCACAACCAGAATTAATTGATTATATTTTATCAGCGGCGGTTGAATATGAAAATCCTGATTTAGAAGGACTTTTAATTTATTATTTCTGCCTTTTAATGGAGGCTTATACACATGCCGAATGTACCTTGAATAAGGTAGAGATTTCCGATATTGAATCTTTTGAACAAGAATTTTTATCCATCTTAGAAACCTATTTTGAGGATGATAACTTAGATTTATTAGAAGAATATACCGGTCAAGCAGATTTGATTCATTTTATGCTTGTTGAAATATCAACTCCTGATGAAGATGGAACAACCTTGGATGATGAGACAGGTGTTCAATTATTTATTTCTATGATGGCGCTGATTTCTGTTATCGCTAAAACAAGTAACTAATTACCAGTCGCGCTTTTTCATAATGTAAAAAGTTCCATATAGAAATAATAAAGAATATCCAATTGCAGTTATAACTGCTAAATAAGGTATTTCGAACGTATATTTCCCTCCTGTCATTGACTCTATTAGCCGAATTCGTTGAAAAGGTTCTTCAACAAGTTTAGACATTGTATTTAAAGGTAGATAATCAGTTAATAATTGGATTTTCTCTGTTACGTTTCTTCCTGATTCGTCAAATTTTTCGATTACCCTGGATTGGTATTCCATGATTGTTAAAACTATTTCGATTACCCACCAAATAAAGAAAGTAAGAAAAACAAATACTACTTTTTTTAGTAAAACGGTAATAAAAAGCAAAAAAGTTAAAAACGAGAACAATTTTAAAAAATACCCGAGAATAAAATAACTTTCTTTAAAAACTAAATTAAGTTCTGTTGACTTTGAAAAGGAAAAACCTAATATCAAGCCCATGGATACTACAATACCTGTAGATAATAATGATAACAAGGTAATAGTTAATACTTTCGAAAATAAAAACTCCTTTCTACTTAAGCCATCAATGATGTTTTGTTTAAATAGCTTGTTTGTAAATTCATTTGAAATCGTGAAAATTACAATCAGTCCAAGAAAGATTTTTAAAAGGCCAGTGAAGTAGGTGATGAAATTCCATATTTGTGGAAAGTTCAAAAATCCTTGATCCAACAATTTAATAGAAATTCCAAAAATAGGTATAGTTTGGGCGCACATCAGCGTAAAACCGATTACTAAAACGAAATAGATACTGGAAAATAATATAACGGGAAAATAGTTGAAGTTTTTCAGCCATTCAATTCGAATCAGTCTTTTCATTGATTTTGTTTTACTAGTTCTAAAAATTGTTCTTCCAGCGATTCTTTTTGTTTCACTAAATGACTTAAGTAAATTTCTTTACTGAGTAAATGTTTATTGAGTTTTTCAGCTGTAATATCATGTTCAATTGAAGCGATAAGTTTATTGTCTTCCGTTTTGATTTCATTAAATTCACGCATCTTTTCAAGTTCATGTTTTAATTCAGTCATGTTAGAAGATTGAAGGATGAAATATCCTTTGGTTGCTGTCATTGCTGAAACTTTACCACAATAGAGGGAAACTCCTTTCTTCAATATGATTACATGACTACAAACTTTTTCAACTTCATCTAATAAATGACTAGCAAGTAAAATTGTTGTTCCTTGAGCTGCAATAGAACGAATAATTTCTCTTATCTGGATAATCCCCTCTGGATCGAGTCCGTTGGTTGGTTCATCAAGAATCAGCACTTCTGGACTACTCAACATGGCTGATGCAATAGAAAGCCGTTGTTTCATTCCTAGAGAGAAGGTAGAAAACTTATCATTTTTCCGTTCAGCCAAGCCAACTAGTTGCAAAACTTCATTAATTCGTTCGTAATTAACATTTTTAATTTCGCATACAATTTTCAGATTTTTTTCAGCAGAAAGAAAGGTGTAAAAATTGGGGTGTTCTATTATAGCTCCAATTCGTTTTAAAACATCCGTAGGCGTTCCAGGCTGTCCAAACCATGACCAACTTCCTTCTGTTGGATTTAACGTGGAAAGTAAAATCCCCAATGTAGTTGATTTTCCACTACCATTGGGACCAAGTAATCCGTATACATTTCCTTTTTCAACTGAAAATGAAATTGAATTTACGGCATTGATTTTCCCAAATCGTTTACTAAGGTTCCTCACCTCGAGTATATTTTCCATAAACTAGTTAGTTGGATTAGTTTTTATTCAAAACAAAACATAAATGAGAAGTTGAAATAAGATCAATCGATGCGCTATATCCCAAAATAAAATCCAATGAAGATTTACTAGGTTTATTT
>CAIUSK010000323.1 GCA_903901805.1 uncultured Flavobacteriales bacterium | reverse complement strand
TATGTAATTTTTTGATTTTAAATGAAACTTACTAGAAACAAAAAACCCTCGAAAACTAAGCGTTTTCAAGGGTTTTACGTGCTTTTGTGTTTGTTTGAGAAACACTAGAAGCGGTCTGGACGGAAAATCAATTCTAGTGTTTTCAAGGGTTTCAGAAGTTGTACTAAATTACACTATAATTATCTCATTTTCATTAACTTAAATAATATTCGATTCCTTTATTTTTTGTTGAAAACAACTTAGTGAAAGTTAATCCGTCTCCAATTCCGTTCACTCTTTTTTGTAACTTTGAGTAAAGTTATTAACAATGATTAAGTTCTATCTGCGGGATAAAAATTCGAAAAATTCAACTTCGATTTTGATGACTGTTTTTTTTGAAAACAACCGAATGAAAATTTCGACAGGCTGTTCTGTTCCTCCTAAATTCTGGAATGAAAATAAACAGCGTGTAAAGATAACTATGGAATTTGAAAATGCAAACGAAATAAACGATAAATTAGATTCCCTTGAAAACGTAATGGATTCTCTCATGAAAAAGTACAGAGATGAAAACTATTATCCAAGTCCCGAGAGAATTAAATTAGATTTGATAAAACAAAATGAAGTTCCAATAAAACATAGAAAAGCTAAAACGTTTTGGGATCATTTTAACGACTTTGTAGAACAAAAAAGGAAGGAGAAGTCAGATGTACGAGATTACCACAACTCTTTACGCAAGCATTTATTGAAAGTAGAGTCTATGCTTGGTATCAAATTAAGTTTTGCACTTATATCCAGTGAATCAGGTGAATTTAATGAAGAATGGTCGAATTACTTATCATTCGTAGCCTTAAATTCTCAAGGTGAACCCGGTTTGTTACCAAATACCATTGGAAAACAGAATAAAAATATAAAGGCATTTTTGAACTGGTGTTTTGATCGAAATATCGTCAAGAAATTTAGCATCAAGTGTTTTCCAACCATTATGGAAGATGTTGACAAAATTTATTTAACTGAGGAAGAATTGGAGCGAATTGAATCTCTTGAACTCAATGATAAACATGAAGCGATTGTACGTGATTTGTTTTTGGTTGGGTGTGAAACGGCGTTACGCTTCTCTGATTTTGTCCAAATAAAGCCGTATCAAATAAAAAATGATCGGTTGCACATCACACCTAAGAAGACCAAAGGAACAAACGTAAAGCAACTTATCATTCCAATGAGTCAAAGATTCAAGAGAATTCATGATAACTATGAAGGAACACTACCGAATTATGAACGCAATTCATTAACACGTTTTAATAAAACAATTCGACTGATCTGTGCCCAAGCAAATATAAATGAACCAATTATTTTCAATAGAAATGTAGCCGGAAAAACTGTTTTAATTGAGAAATTAAAATACGATGAAGTTTCTTCACATACCTGTAGAAGAACCTTCTGTACCTTGAAATTTTTGAAGGGAATGCCTGCTCAAGCAATAATGAAATTCAGCGGTCATCAAACAGAACGAAACTTTCTGAAATACCTTAAGCTAGATGCTGAACTTACTGCAACAAAGTACAAGGGTTTCTTTTAGGCTGAACAGTGGTTTTTCACTTCAAGTTAGCTTCAAGTTAGCTTCAATTTAACTTCAAGTTAGTTTCAAGTCAGCGTAAATTTAACTTCAAGCTAGTTTAAAGTTGATTTTAATTTGAATTCAATTTAACTTGAAGTTAAGTTCCATTCAATGAAATCAAGTTATAATCAACTGAAAATCAAATTACTATGAAAAAACCATCTAAAAAAGCAAAGGTTCCCTATCCCGTACTTCATTAGAACAAATGAAACAACAAAACTTATGTTTTACAATTGTGCAACTAATTGTTTTTCTCAATCTATGCGATAAGCAATTACGAGTCGATATCGTTCCTCCAGTACTTCCAAATAGTCTTTTTTTAGGGCATCTGACAAGAAAGATTGCTGAATCCATTCAATTGCTTTGACCTTGTTTTTACTTAAACGATTGAATACACTTTGAATCTGTTTGTTGGTCAATCCCAACTCTTCTCCATAGCGTTCAAAATAGGTTCGATTCAACTTCTTCTTTTTACCACCAAGAGTCAGTGCAAGCTCCTCTTTATCAGTTGGGTTTACGATTGAAACATTCAGTAAATCATATGCCGGAGCCAATACCCAACCAGAGGGAGATTTAATCATCGAGAAGTTTTTCAAATGCATGTCGTTATTGCCTGTTAAGAAACAGAAAATAGTCACCTCGAACAAATTTAAGGCATCTAACAAGGTGTTTTCCGAATGTTCAAGGATTGCTTTTCCAACTTTCTCCATCGAACTTTTATATTTATCGAAAGCCTCAGTAATTTGAAAAAGGTCCAACATATGGATTTTGTCACCATTTTTAGTTCTATCAATTCGTTGGGTAAGGTATGCTAGTTGACCCGATTTCAAACGGATCAAGCTCGACGGAACAACCTTGATACCGAAGGCTTCCGCTATCCGCATAGTGACATGTTCATTGGCTGGCATTTCTGGATAAAACTCGGAAGGTGGTTTCAAAATATAATTACCACCTAGCGCACCAACAACAGTCAAACGTTGTTCGGTATTTCCAGGAATTTCCTTCAGTACCGAAAGTGACAATTTGGGTTGTACACCAGGAACTGCTACACTGCGCTCCACAACACGCTTTGCCAATTCCGTCATTTCTTCCAGCGTATGATTCAACGTTGGAGGTACATGCGTACCAAAGAATTGCTTGCTACATTTTTCATGAAAATCAGGGGCTCCATCAAGTGGTTGGTAACAATACAAACATTTATCAATCATGACTTTCGGTAATAGGTTCAATACTCACTGCACCAATACAATTTCGACAACAAGCCAACAATAAACCCATGCGGTCGTTGCGATTCAATTTCCAATTTTTGGACGCAATATCAAGCAACCAACCTTCAGGAATCAATCCTTCAAAAAAAGGAAATAATCGTTTTTCACGGTAGGAAAAAGGCGATACAGGCATGGAAAACGTAATGAAATCATCAGGATGTGCTTGCACATACGAATCCTGGTATTGAAAAACATAATCGCCATCATTGGTCTCTGTCAATATTCCGGCAAGAATATCTTGGTAAAAAACCTTCGCTTGTCTCATGATTCAGAAGAAGTTAATTCTTTCGTACTTACTGCTGCTAACTCATGACCAAACATTTTGAGCACCAGATTTACTTTGTCCATATTCAAATTTGTTTTCCCTTGCTCTATTTTACGAACAACAGTCAACGCTACTCCTACCCTTTCAGCAAAAGCTTCTTGGGTCAAGCCAGCTTCTTTTCGACGCTCTTTTACAAATTCAGCTACTCGTTTCATTATATGCTTTTAGATATAAAATCAAACAAATATACATTATTATATGTAATAACATAT
>CAIUSK010000322.1 GCA_903901805.1 uncultured Flavobacteriales bacterium | reverse complement strand
TTGAAAGGGCAAATAAATACTTCATGTTGCTAATTTATGAAGCATAATGGAAAATATGTAAACGGGTACATATAAATGAGCAAAATCACCAGCAATTTATCGGTGCTTTTCCGTTCATCAGCTCGTGTGATTTTAAAAAATGAAAATGTCCAATAGTTGAATCTTAATATGTTTTCGCAACGCCAACTAGGTTTTACTAGAAATTCTCCTTCGTCCAAATTCCGCAAAACAAATGGATGCATGGGTTGATTGGTTTTTAATTCAGGGGAATCGATAACATTCAGACCTCTCAATCTTGGTTCTTTTTTTTATTTTGTCGTGACTTAAACCATTAAAATGGTTTTGGTGATATGCGCTTTAACCCATAGGTACGAGATTATTTATCGACCGAAACGAATATGTATGTAGAATCTCGCACCTATGGGTGAATCATGGGATGGATTATGGCGTATTACCAATCGTTTCAACGATTTAATCATTATCTATTTTCACATCATCATACCCATGCAATTCCATAAATTTTCTGTATTCTGATTCGAATGATTGTTTTTGGGTGTTGTATCAATCTTTATCTAATTTCTTTAAAATCTCCGGCAGAAATTCATTGAGTTTAGAAAAAGCAAACCATCGTTTTCCAAGATCTTTCAGGGAAGCACCAATGTGATATAGCTCATTCTTATCTACAATTAAAAAACGGTCGTGACTTTCGCTTAGTGCTCGAATCAGAATAGGTGCATATTGACTATTACACTTATCTAAATCTAACTCAAGTTGCTTAGTTATTTTTTTAGTGTAAATGATTGCCTCAACGTTCGCTGCACGTTTACTGAGATGTATAAGTACAGATTCATCGATGAAATTGTCTATAAGAATAATTTCTTTCTTTGCGGAACGAATTATTTTTGAAATCAACTCGTAAGCATCGAATATCTGTCCGTCATAGAAAATTCCTTGAGTTGGGAGTTCATTTGTTTTGAGTTGTAAAGAGATTTTACTTACCTCTTTTGAAAGATTTTCAAGATTATTTTCTATTCGATCCACACGTTGGTTAATTGCATAACCTTTGAGTAAGTATTCACGCAAAATAGTTGTTGCCCAGATTCGAAATTGAGTACCTTGATTGGATTTTACACGATATCCAACTGAAATAATAACATCAAGATTGTAAAACTTAGTTTTATACAGTTTGCCATCATTTGCAGTTGTCAAGGATTCCTTGACAACTGAATCAGGAATCAATTCATTTTCTTTAAAACAATTATTTATGTGTAAACTAATATTCTGCTTTGTTTGTCCAAAAAGCACAGCCATTTGGGCCTGATTCAACCAAACAGTTTCATTTTCAAGGCGAACTTCAATGTGTTCAGCAGCTTCATTAGGTCGGTATAAAATGATTTCATTCTTCATAGTTTACATTAAGTTAGTGAAAAATATCATTTGAAAAAAGCGAAAGAATAATTTTTACCTCCAAAAAAGTACGCCAAAAAATCGGCAGGTAGCGTTTGTGATTGTTTTTGGTTAAACCATTGAAATGGTTTGGGAATGTGTTGTTGCCCCCATAGGTCCGGGATTATTTATCAACCGAGACGTATGTGAAGGTAGAAATCCCGCACCTATGGGTGAATCATGGGATAGATTATGGCGTATTACCAATCGTTTCAACGATTTATTCATCTATCATTTTCACATCATCATACCCATGCAATTCCATAAATTTTATGTATTCCGATTCGAATGATTTTCTACTATGATGTAGTTTTTGGTCGCTAATCTACCGATACACATTATCCACGGCCGAATACCATACACCAAACGCCCCAAACCTTCGTTGCCAAATGAATTTTTCGGGAATTAAATTATTGATGTTTACAAAATAAGAACTGCTTCCTTTGATAATTTCTGTGATTTATTTTTGAGGATTGATTCCAAACAAACAATGAGGTCGGGCATTCCATTTACAATGCTCTCTACAACCTATTGTTTCAACCCTTGTTGTAGAAACTCAAATAATTTTTGTTCCATTTTTGGATTAATGAGTGGCACTCTGTTTTTTGTTGACCAAACGGCATGAACCCAAATTTTTGAATACGATTTTGACATGTTTAAATTAAACTTCACTTCAAGTAAGCGAAAAACAAAACACTAAAAAATAAACATCAGCATTAATCTTTAATCACCACAATCGGTGTGGTTTTTTGTTTTGATTGATGGTAAGCCATTAAAGATGGTTCTATTGGAGGTATCCCCCTGAGGAATGAGATGAATCCCGTTCCTATGGGGTTTAATCTAACGCTATTTCAAATACCTGAAATCTTGTCCTGATTTTATGGTTTGCAGCGTTTCAAAAATCAATCGAATGCAATTTTCCACGTCTTCTTTATGCACCATTTCCACTGTGGTATGCATATAGCGTAGTGGTAACGAAATTAAGGCACTAGTTACCCCTTCGTTGGAATAGGCAAATGCATCCGTATCTGTACCAGTTGAACGTGAAACTGCTGCTCGTTGGAAAGGAATTTTATTATCGTGAGCCGCTTTTATAATTTGTTTTAAGAAATTATTTTGAACGGCAGGTCCATACGTTAATACGGGTCCATCTCCTGATTTTTGGTCTCCGTTTTCAATTTTGTCCACCATGGGCGTGCCGGTATCATGACAAACGTCAGTAATTAAAGCGACATCTGGCTTTATTCTGTGAGCAATCATTTCTGCTCCGCGCAGTCCAATTTCTTCCTGAACGGCGTTGACAACATATAATGTGAAAGGTAATTTGGTTTTAGACTCTTTCAGCAAACGGGCAACTTCGGCAATCATAAATCCACCCATTCTGTTGTCCAAGGCGCGACCAACGTATTTATTTTTGTTGAGAATAATGAATTCATCTTCAAATGTCGCCACACATCCCACATGAACTCCCATCGCCTCAACCTCTTCCTTTGTGGTGCATCCGCAGTCCAAGAAAATGTTTTTCATGCTTGGTGTTTCATCTTTTACTTGCCGCGTATGTATTGCTGGCCAACCAAAAACTGCTTTCACAATTCCTTTATCGGTGTGAATATTTACGCGTTTAGAAGGCGCAATCATGTGATCAGAACCACCATTTCTTCTTAAGTAAATGAACCCATCTTTGGTAATGTAATGTACAAACCAAGAAATCTCCTCTGCATGTGCTTCAATAACCACTTTGTAATTCATTCCAGGATTAATTATTCCTGCCACCGACCCATAATTATCTACCAAATAATCATCAACATATGGTTTTATATACGCCAGCCATAGTTTTTGACCTTCTGACTCAAACCCTGTTGGACTTGGGTTATTTAAGTAATTCTCTAAGAATTTCTCTGATTTACTGGTAATTATTTTTTTCATGCTTATTTCATTAATGTTACATTTCCTTTTGATATTGATTTTAGTCCGCCGATGCAAGTAACATCTAGGTAATAATCGTAAACATCCGGATCCAATTTTTTATCCCTAAATGTTCCGTCCCATCCTATGGCGGGATCGGAGGATTCAAAAACCATTTCTCCCCAACGATCAAACACACGGAAAATCATTTTTTCAATGAATAACCCCCTTACGAATAACACATCATTGTTATTGTCGCCATTGGGTGAAAAGGCATTGGGGATAAAGACGTAAGGATCTTCGCAGATGATTTCATACACTCTTACTTCTGTTGTATCTGACCGGGTACAAATGCCATCTGAAACAGTAAGTGTATAAATGGTTGTTTCATCAATCACCGCATTTGTTTGTTGCATATCTGCATTCGATAAGCCTGTGATTGGCGACCAAGAATATGAAAGCAAGCCTGAAGGGGCTCCAAAAAGGGTTACTGTTGTTCCTGGGGCCACAATATACTGTGATGCGCTAGCAATTACACTTAATGGATCAATAGCCGAGACATTGATGAAGATAGAATCATCGACCACACAGCCATTAGCTGTTGCTGTAACATACACATTTTGGGAGAATGTGGGAAGAACCGATACCGTATTTGATATGCTTGGAATGGGAATAATTGAACTGGGAGACCAAGAATAGCTTAGTGAAACAGTGGGATTGAAGTTGGTTGCAATAACAGTTGATAAATCTCCGGCACAAATTGAATCTATGGCAGATAATTCTATGGAAATAGTTGTGAAATCAATTTCAACGCTATCAAGTAATGAACAAACCCCATTTGTGGCCGAAAAATAGTAATACCCGCTTTGCGGATTGGTTAAATTTAAGGTTGAATCTTGTAGGCTCGAATTTAAGGTGTCCAATAAATTTGAATTAGATGACCATAGAAAATCAGTGGCTGTTCCATTGGTATTTCCAACTAATAAAACGGGAACAGTATCACACAGTGAAACTAGATCATTCAAAGAAGATGTTACAGCAGGAATAACCTCTATTGAAAAATAAGCGGTGTCTGCAGTAGGGCAATCAGGATCAGCAATTAATAAACTAATTGTATATATCCCTGCTGAAGAATACGTTACGCTAGGTTCAAAATTAACCGAGTCTAATTCGCCATTGCCAAAATCCCAAAGAAAATAGTTGGAAAAAACAGAAGTGTTTTCAAAAGAGATTGTTAAGGGCCCACATCCAAGTGTATCGGAAGGTGTAAAACTAGCCTGTGAAGGGGCATCAAAAACAACAACCGTACTATCTGTGGCAGAACACAACCCGTTTGAAGCTTGAACATAATAGGAACCAGCGCTAGAAACTATAATATTAGAATCAATAGGATTATTTAACGGATTACTAAAGTCAGAACTTGCTGACCAAATAAAACTATTTGCTGTGCCGTCTGAATCTGCCACAAGATTAAAAGGATTAGAATTACACAGGAATATATTTTGCGGCAAATTGATAGTAATTGGATCAACTACCTGAATGGTGATTTGGGCTGTATCGGTCAATTGACAAACACTATCTGTTACATATAGAAATACGGTATATGCACCAGCTGAATCAAATGTGATAACAGGATTAAATGTGGACGTATCTGTATTCCCATTACCGAAATCCCATAAATAGGTGTCGTCATCCGTTGAAAAATTATCAAACGTAACAGTGAAGTCAGCACATCCAACAGTTTGGTCAGCAGTAAAGTTGGCTATTGGAATTACTTCAGTACTGAATTTGTAAATAATATTGTTGCAATTTGAACTATTATTGGTATTCGACCATGCATTGGTTGTTGTAGGGAAATCAGAAAAACCACCACAGCCACCACAAACCGATTGGTATACAATTCCATTTTTATCGAAACGAGAAGTGCCACCATCCACATGTTCTTGGGCTTGATTTCCACCAAGATAAGTAGCATAAAGTAGACTATTAAAATCGCCTTTTAAAACAAATAAATAAAAATCAAACCCATTCGGAGGGGTAGCTTGAAATGCACCAGAGGTAACGGGCATTCCCGAAAGGGGAGTTGACTGTAGAATATTAGCCCCCCATCCTGAAACATAGATATTTCCGCAAACATCCACCAAAAATGCGGCTGGCGAAATATGGATAGAAGACAATCCATTTCCAAACCGAGTAGATGCTAGATTTGAAGTTAGTGTTGGATTCAATTTTAGAATGAAATTACTGCTATTTCCATTTGAGTATGTGGCATTAAAAACAGGAAATTGACCACCAAAGGATTGACCAAGTAGGAATACATTATTCATTCTATCAATTTCCACAAAGAAAACTTGATCGTATTGTGTTTTTCCAATATAACTTGCTTGTAGGAGCGAACTTCCTGTGGGGTTCAATTTTGCCACAAAACCATCCGTTACCCCTCCTCCATAAGTTGCCTGCCAACCTCCAGCTGTTCCTATTAAGTTACTGGATTTTGTTCCACCTGCAAATACAACATTTTGATTATCATCGACTTTTACTGAGAAACAAGCATCGTCCTCTGAACCCCCATAATAGGTAGAAAACAATAAGTTTTGAAAATCGGACGATAGTTTAAAAACAACTCCATCTTGCCCTCCGGAATTGGTGTTTTGCACCGCTCCTTGGGTTGGAAAATTGGTGGATTTGGTACTTGATGCAATTAAAATATTATTTGCAGCATCTAACATAATTTCTCCACGAGACTGATCTCCATAATTTGAATTTAGTCCTGTATAACTTGCTACGGAATTGTAGGGTAGGGTAGCTACATCGTAGCTAATCCCATCATTTCCTGATCCGCCCACAAAAGTTGATCCTAGTAATGCGTGTCCATCTGCACTGAGTTTTGCGACATAAATATCTGTTCCTGAGTTTTGAAAATAAACTCCGTTGAAATAGAAATTAGCACTCTCGGTTCCTCCTCCGTTGTGCGTTGAGTCGAATGCACCTGGGGTGATGGGGAAATCGAAGCTGGATGTTGCCCCAAAAACATACAAGTTGTCGTTGGCATCACAAATTAAGCTATTTGCTGTTTCTGTTCCCGTATTATTATCTCCACCACCCAAAAATGTTCCCCAGAGCATTTGAGTTCCATCTGCAGAATACTTCGAGAGAAACACATCAGTTATTCCATAATTGCCATTGAAAACAGTAAAGTTTGAATTGATATCGAATGCTAGGGTATCAGGATTGGGGTAATCATTTCCATAAACAGTTCCTCCAGAATAAGCTGATCCATCATTACCATAGGTTGCTGTCATTCCGAAATTATCTGAATTAGCGCCATTGAATGTTGAGAAAATTAGGGTAGGGTCAATGATTAGATTGAAATTAGTATTGTACTTACCCAACTTAAAAGATACATTAGTTCCTGATAATTCAAAATCACATGCTACTTGAATTTCTTTTCCATTGATTAGTTGATAAGCGTATGGCTTTTTTTCAATTACTTTTCCAAGATCTGTTTCAAGGATGAGGTTGCCAGAAGAATCTATGAATATGGTTTTTTGTCCCGCATAGCTAAGTTGAATGATACTGGGTGAAACGGATGGTTTTACATGGAATTCATATTTTACTGTTTCTCCCGCTGTTTTTAAATTGAAATCAATCCCAGTGTAAAAATCCTTTAATACTACATCTCTATACCCATGAATCTCTGACGCCCATTTTGAAGGGTCTTTTCCTTTGAAATAGTTATAATAATAGTTGGATTTACCTGATTTTTCAACTCTCGATACAAGGTTTGCTCCTTCAAAGTTTACATGAATTACTGTTTGACTAACCGCGTCACTTTGAAAAGAAGGATTTTGCATAGCATGCGCTTTTTGCATGGCAGAATAATCCTGAAGGTGATAGATCATTTTTTTTTGTTGCAACCAAACTTTTCCTCCTGTCATATTGGTTCGGAATAAAACACTAGAAGGCCATTGACCTTTGTTTTCAATCAGCATTTTATTGGTTTCCGCCTCTTTTTTGGCTGGCGCTTGTTTATGGTGCGCATGAGAATTTGTTTGAGCAATACTCAAACTAGAAAAGAAGAACAGACAGATAAAAAAAACGAACTTAATAACCATTCGAATTATTTTTTCATCTAA
Source organism: uncultured Flavobacteriales bacterium (assembly GCA_903901805.1). Lineage (GTDB taxonomy): Bacteria > Bacteroidota > Bacteroidia > Flavobacteriales_D > Crocinitomicaceae > UBA952. Next base: position 914 of record CAIUSK010000322.1, on the reverse strand, counting down.
GATACTTATATTTCAACTAACTAGAAAATAATGAATAAAAGGTGTAATTAGAACAATTATTTAATCTGAACGCCACGAGATGAAAACAGCCCAACCGAATTGCTTTTTGACTTATTTAATGTAAATGAAAAAACACTCCCTTTACCAACCTGACTTTTAACTGTTGCAGATTGTCCATGAGCCTCTAAAAGATGTTTCACAATTGCCAACCCTAAGCCAGAACCTCCTTCATTTCTATTTCTGCTTTTTTCCACCCGATAGAAACGTTCAAATAGCCGATTTAAGTGAGTTTCTGCTATCCCTGGACCATCATCTGCAACAGAAACCAAGGCTAAGTTATCAATAGTTTCAACTGATATATTAGTTGTTCCGCCGGTATTTCCATAAAAAATAGAATTACCAATTAAATTCGTTAATACTTGAGCAATTTTATGTTTGTCGGCTTCCACAATGATATTATTCTCCCTGTTTAATTTCAGTGTAATTCCCTTTTCGTTTGCGAGTTTTTCAAGGGATTCAATAATTTCATTAATTAATTCGATGAGATCAAAAGGGCGAATTTCTAATTTAAGGGAATCGGCTTCGATTTTGGTTATTTGGTCTAAATCATCTACGATGCTAACCATTCTTTCAGTAGCTTTTGATGCTCTTTCTAGGAAAAGTTTGTTCACTTTAGCGTCATCAAGACCGCCCTCCAATAAGGTTAGAATGTATCCTTGAATGGAAAATATAGGTGTTTTTAATTCATGGGATAAATTGCCCAGAAATTCACGCCGAAATGCCTCTTGTTCTTTTAGTTTATCAATTTCCTTTATTTTTTCACTTTCCCAACTTTCTATTTCTAACTCCACATCATCAAGTAGAATATCCATGGATTTTCGTGCATGATTGGTAGTATCAGAACTTGTGGTAAG
>CAIUSK010000321.1 GCA_903901805.1 uncultured Flavobacteriales bacterium | reverse complement strand
GATATTCTGGATGTTGGTTCTTCAATTCCAGTTTTTGCATTTTTCTCATCCTGGTTATTTTTCACGAAAGAAACATGAAGTTATTAATTCTAACCCAATATTATCCTCCGGAAATTGGAGCCCCTCAAAATAGATTGCATGAGTTAGCTGTTCGACTGAAGAAGAGTGGAGTAGAGGTGGAGGTGCTAACAGCGCTTCCGAATTACCCAAAAATGGAGGTAATGCCGGAATATAAAAATGCAAGAAATCGATTTGAAATAATTGATGGGATACCCGTTCATCGTGCGTGGATTTATGTTTCTCAGTCCAAGGGAATTGTTTCAAGATTGTTGAATTATTTTAGTTTCGTTTGGTCGAGTTATTGGAAAGGAAGAAAATTAGGTAAATACGATTTTTTAATGGTAGAAAGTCCCCCTTTGTTCTTGGGCTATTCCGCTATGGCTTTGTCAAAAAGATTAAATGCAAAACTCATTTTTAACGTCTCTGATTTATGGCCTGAAAGCGCTGAGAAATTAGGTATTGTAACCAATAAAAGATTACTCAAATTAGCGTATAACCTCGAAGCTAGTTGTTACAATAAGTCAACTTTTATTACCGGTCAAACGGAAGGGATCGTTGATGATATCAAATCTCGATTCCCCACGAAAGAAGTGTTTTGGCTGCCCAATGGGGTGGACGTAGATTTTTATAATCCTGAAAAAATTGATGCTGGAGATTTTAGGACTAAAAACGGATTTTCCAACGATGATTTATTGTTTTTTTATGGAGGTATTTTAGGTTATGCGCAAGGATTGGAGGTTGTTTTACATGCCGCAGAGGCCATTCAAGACCTCAAACACATTCATTTTATTCTGCAAGGTTCGGGCCCCGAAAAGGAAAAACTGGAAGCATTAAAGAACTCATTTGCCCTGAAAAATGTTCATTTTTTACCACCAGTATCCAAATCAGAAATGCCTTCAGTGGTAAAGTCAATAGATGTTGCCCTTGTACCACTTAAAAATCTTCCATTGTTTCAAGGAGCAATTCCCTCTAAAGTTTTTGAAGCATTAGCGATGAAAAAACCGATTTTATTGGGGGTAGACGGTGAAGCAAGAAAACATTTTATTACAAATGCGCAGGCAGGATTATTTTTTCAACCAGAAGATGTAACTGATTTAGTCAATCAAATTCGTTTTTTATCCGACAATAAATCACAATTACAGGAGATGGGTGAAAATGCCCGAAAATATGTCTCTGAATTTTTTAATCGCAATAACATTGCAGAAACGTTCTTGAAAAAATTGATTGAGAAACAAAATTTTAAATAGGTACCATGAGCATTATTTAATTGATCTATTTTTACTGCAGAGTTGATTAATACATGCATTTTTAATTATTAATTGGTGACTTTTGGATTTTCTTTCTAATTTTAGGATTAAATTAAAATATAAATCAGTTTTTTGATTATTTTGTTTATCTAACTTTGTACTTTGTATTACTAAAACAATCTAAAATGCTACAATTTTTTTCAGCGAGTACACGAATGGTAAACACAAAAAGAGGTGTTTCGGAATTAATGGAGGCATCCATGGGAGATCATTTTTCAGATGCTGATTTGTTGATTTTTCATTCGTCCATAGGACATAATTTTCAAGAAATTCTAGATCAAGCCAAGGAAATGGCTCCTAATGCGCGCATACTTGCGGCTTCTTGTTGCGGCGTTGTTGGGAAAGAAGGCGTAAGTGAATCAATGAAGGATATTGCGTTAATGGCAATTAAAGGTACAGAGTTTAAAATCGCAAGTACAGATGGTGTTTTTGGTCATAATTCCTATGTTAAATCAAAGGAAATGGCACAAAGCTTGAAATCTCAATGCGATGGTATAAATATGATTTATTTTCTTGCCTCGGGAATTGATATCGATGATGATGCATGTATTCGTGGGATGGAAGAAGTATTTGGTTCAGAAGTAACAATTTTTGGAGCCACATCTGCCGATAACATGAAAGGATTTGTCAATTACCAAGGAGTTGATAATCAAGTTACAGAACATGGAGCATTTATGGTTGGTTTTTGCGATCCATCATTGAAGGTTGATACTCAGGCAACTCATGGTTTTGTTGCGGTGGGAGAGCCATTTGTCGTTACAAAATCAACAGGAAATATTATTGAAGAGTTTAATAATAAACCAGCGTGGGAAGAGTATTTAAACCGTCTTGGTTTACCCACAGACTCAACCTGTGGAGATTCTATTCCTATTGGAGCTTTAGGGGAAAAACTGAGCCCAGAACTTGCCAAAGAATATGGAAATGAACATTTATTGAGGGTAGTAACGAAACATGAGGGTTCACACATGCATTATGCTACTACTTGTCCTGTTGGGACTGAGCTTTGGTTAACGAAACGCGATGAGGACTTAATATTCTCGGAAATGGATCGTATGGTAAATGACATGGTTACTAGAATCGGTGAAAGAGAGGTTGTTGCCGTTTTTCATGCTGATTGCTTGGCAAGAGGTAGGTTTTTGTTTAATAGAATCATTAAAGAAGAGTTAGTGGGTAAAATGCAAACTCCGTTTTATGTAAATGGCGAATGTCCACCTTGGCTTGGTATGTATGGATTTGGTGAGTTTGCTCGATTAGGTGGGAAAAACACATATCACAATTATACAACCGCACTATACGTCATTTACAGAGGATAATATTTAGTGGGAGCAGAAAAAAATTACGATTCCTTATTTCAAAAGTATCAGGAACTAGAACTCAGGGTTACTCAGTTCTCAGGTGTTGAGCAAGAATTAATTAATACGCGAGACAAACTAGATCATGAATTGGTCTTGTATAAACGTCTCAACGATTTCAATCAGATGGCGCTGAAGGAATTGTCAGATAATTCTTTTGCTGAACTTGTCGGAGAATCTTTGATTGATATACTAGAACTTGAGTCTGGGATGGTCTTTTTTTACTGCCCACAAAATGACATAAAGGTAATATTGGCCTGCGAGGGGTGCTGTTTCGATGAAGACGCTAAAAAAATAGAATTAAAAGACTATTTTGACAGAAAACTATATGATTCTAGCGGTAAGACCCTGATTTTTAATAAAAAATCATCAAATGTACCATCCATTGACTGCGAAGTTCAAGATGGTTTATTCTTCAGTCAAATTGATCGCGAATCTGGCGGAGGGGTGTTGGTGATGAGTTGGGTAACAGAGGGTAGTGCACCACTTTACAAACAAATTTCATCGCGTGAAAAGAATGTATTTTCAATCTTCGCACAGCAAGTTTTTTCCTTGTTTATCAATCGATTAAAAACAGATAAAATTCAAAATCAAATTGAGCAAATCTCTCAATCTCAATTAGAATTAAAGAAACTTTCGCTCATAGCTACCAAAACAAAAAATGGGGTAATTATTTCTAATAAATGGGGAGAAGTTGAATGGGTGAATGATGCATTTGTGACGATAACAGGGTACTCTCTAGATGATGTTAAAGGTAAAAAACCAAAAGATTTTTTACAGAATGAAAATTCAGCTCAAGAAAAGATATCTCTTCTTAGAGAAAAGCTGGCAAATAAAGAACAAGTCGAGGTAACCCTTATTAATAAAACGAAAAGCAATTCTCTTTATTACAACCAGCTTGAGGTTATTCCGATTTTTGATGATGCCGGAAATCACATTAATTTTATTGCATTACAACGTGATATTACCAATGAGGTTGAGTCTAAAGAAGAAATTTTACGCATTAATTCGCGTTATCAACTCATTGCAGATAATGCTGAAATTGGAATTTGGGAGTTTAATGCTAAAAATAATCAAGTTAATTGGAACGAAGTTTTGTATAGGCAATACGGAATCGTTAAAGGAGTAGAAAAGGATTTATATTCAGCCTGGCTTGATGCAATCCATCCAGAAGATAAAGAGTATGCAGTATTAATTTCTGACAGAGTAAATTCAGGTGAACTTTTTAAAGCTGAAATGAATTACCGAATTATACAGAAAAATTCAGGTGAAATTAGGCATTTGAAATGTCTATTATTGGCGGAAAGAGACGAGCAGGGAAATCTTATTCGTTTGGTTGGTTCTGCAACTGATCAAACCGAGGAGGTTGAGTATTTGATGCAAATTGAGGATGGGAAAAAGAAAATTGAGAAAATCAATCTTGAATTAGAAAAAATGGTGCAAGTTAAAACTCAACGTAATATGGAGTTAGCTAAAACCATCAGTGATCAAGAAAAGTTAGTTACTATTGGTGAAATAGCATCGGGAATTGCCCATGATTTGAATACACCTATTGGATCAATTAAAGTGGGAGCTGAAAGCGTTCGCTCAACGCTTGAGAATTTATTTAAGCAGACATTGAAAGTATGTACGTTTGAACAACTTGATTTTGCGTGTAATCGGGCAATGAATAACACGTTTGAATTATTTGTTGGGGGACTGCAAAAACGACGAGAAATGAAGGAGTTTTCAGTCTTTTTAGAAAATACGTATGCAATAAATAAACCTTCTATTGAGCTACTAGAGGCTTTAGTGAGGTGTAGATTTAAACCGGTTAAATCAGCGGAATTAGACTTTGTTTTGTCTACTGAAAATAACATTCATTTTTTTCAATTGATCTATGAGGTTCAATCCATTCGTTCATTCATTGATACCATTCTCGCCTCATCCGAACGAACGGCAAAAGTGGTTCAAGACATGCGTAGCTATATTCACGACAATCCTTCTGATCAAAAAGCTCTGGTTGATCTTCGTTCCAATATCGCAACGGTTATTACTATCTTTAATTATGAGATAAAACGAAAAACAGATTTGATTTTTCAAGTAGATGAAGGTGTTTCTATTTTAGGTTTTGATATTCATTTGTTTCAACTTTGGTCAAACCTTTTGAAAAATGCCATCGAATCTTTTGATAAGGAATACAACGGTAACTATATAAAAATTTGGTCAGAGCAGAACGATCGTCAAGTTATGATTCATGTCGAAAATAATGGACCAATGATTCCACTGGAAATTCAAGGTAAGATTTTTGAAAAGTTTTATAGCACCAAAAAAGCAAAAAACGGAACTGGATTAGGATTGTCAATTGTTAAAAAGATCGTGGACGAGCATAATGCAAAAATTCAGCTTTATTCAGATGAAAATCGAACTACTTTCACACTGATATTCCCAAAAAAAATAAATTCTTGGCAATAGAGCTTATTAACCTTTAATATCAGAAACGATTATTTTCAACTTATCCAACTCTGGGGTATTTGTAATCCCTTTTCCTACTTCAAAATTTTGATAGAAATTAGGCAATGAGTATGTTGCAACAAGGTTTGCTCCCACATGCGGAAAGACATTTTTTGCATGTTCCATAACGCTCGCGGCACCTCTTGCTCCTGGTGAAGTAGCCATTAATAGCATATTTTTATCATTGAACGTTTTGCGGTCTTTGATTCGTGAAGTCCAATCCAATAGGTTTTTAAGCCCAACATTGAAAGACCCATTATTCTCGGCCAAAGAGATAATGATTAACTCTGTTTGATCTATTTGATGCGCAAAAGTAAGTGCTTCAATGGGTATGCCGATCTCATTTTCCTTGTCTACACTATATATGGGGAGATTTATGGTGCTAAGGTCTACGATTGTAATTTCTGCGTTTTCAAATAAGCTTGCAGTAAAATTTGCCAATAGCCTATTTATAGAGATTTTGGAATTACTTCCACCAATACTTAAGATATTCATTTTCCTTTATTTAAAATTCGTTGTACTAATTCCGGGAATCGATAGATAGATACCAGAATCAAAATTGTTTGAATAACGCATGGCGCAATTATAGATTGACCATTTTCTAAATGCGTTGCGATAGCTCCTCCCATATATGCAACCAAAAGAATTGTTCCTAAGATTCCAGTACGTGGGAATATGAAAAGAAGGACACTTATTATTTCTATGAATCCTAACATCTTATAGGTGTTAGCATCCAGGCCCATCGAAGCCGCCATTTCGAGTGCTTTTGCATCTGCTGTTAATTTTCCCATAGCGCTTCCAACAAAAACGAAAGCGATGAAACCGGTTAGTGACCAGTAAATTATTTTTGTAGTTTTTTCTGACATTTAGTTAGTGTTAAGTAGTGGTTTTTAT
>CAIUSK010000320.1 GCA_903901805.1 uncultured Flavobacteriales bacterium | reverse complement strand
GATTCAAATAACAATTCACCCCAACGATTAAACACCTTAACGGTATTTTTCGGAAATTGAGTGTCTAATCCAGTTATATTCCAAACATCATTAGTTCCATCATTATTAGGCGTAAAAGCGGTTGGGATATCTATGTTGCACGTTTTTATGTGAACCGTAAACGAATCCGGTAAACTTTCGCAATTATTTATGGTCTGTGTAGCATAATACGTTTGTGTGGTTTGATTACTAGGTAATAATTCGCTGTAATCACCCAAATAATTGGTTAATGTAGCATTGGAATACCACCGAATTCCGCTGGTAACGTTGGTTATAGAAAGGGGTTGAATGATTGAGTTCAAACAAAAGTTGCTGTCTCCCAGAATTTCGGGTATAATCGGAGCATCTGCTAATGAAATCGTTTGAGTTCCATTAATGGAATTGGTACAAAAAGCATCACTTAATGAATCTAATACATATACACCTGGTGTATTTCCCAAGGAAACAAATGTATTCGTAACACCAGTCAACTCTTGTAAAACTCCGTCTAATGAATAACTCACTGAAAAATTGGGACTTCCCGTAACTAATAAATTCAAGGAATTAAATTCATGGTTTGAACAGTTATAATCTCCTCCCGTTAATTCAATTAAAGTTGGCAACGGTCTAATTACAACCACATGCGTATCTGGAACAAAAACACCACAAATTGAAGCGGCATAAGTTAATTCATAGGTTCCAGGAATAGAGCCGATTGGATTTAACACACCCGAAAGATTATCGATGTTAATTCCTGGTTGAATTACATTAAAGAATCCACCCGTAACAAAATCTGGACCTAATACCGGAGAAACCAATCCTTCGTTGATGCAAATATTTGTTGGATAGGATAATCCGTAATCAGGATTTGCCGTAGCCATTGTTACGGTTACTTCTGCGGAACAAACACTCGTTGTTTTTAATGAAATATCATCAACAGCAAAATCATTTCCGTTTCCTTGATAATTTAAGTCAGATAGACTAATCGTCGCTATCAAATTAGAACCTGAATTCCAATTATACGAAATTTGATTCCAAGCACAATTTTGCGTTAAAACCGAATAGGTTCCTAAATCAACTCCATTAATTTGCGTTTTTATCTGAGCTAAATTTAACGGGGTTAACGCGGAAACCCAAAAACTAAATACGTAATTTTTATTTGGTTCCACAGCCACTGTTTGGCTCCAAAACTCATCCGTTCCTAAATTATACGTGGATCCATCCACGACTAACATTTTTCCAAATCCATTTCCCAAGGTGTGATCAATGCAGGCATTAAAAGTGGGGAACCAATTGCTTGGATTGGTTACAACACCATATCCCCGTTGAACTCCGCTAGGATTAGAAGGCGAATAAAAAATATAATCGGTTACGAAACCATTATTTCCTGCTTCAAAATCTCCATTATAAATACTATTCAAATTAGAAATAGTCGCAGACGCTGTGTAGGTAGTAGAATTGTTTGGTGAGATTTGAATTGAATCGAGATTAGAAATTAACAGTTCAGGATCATTTGGTGAAGCGCTCCATTGGTAATTCGCGCCACCAGTAGCTTGAAAAACCAAGGCTGTATTTGGACAAACAGCGGTATCTGAAGGATTAATTGCTATTGGGGAAATAGTTGAAACAATTACTTGTTGAACTGAATCAATCACACCATTTGCGTCCATAAGTCCTATGGTATATGTACCTGGCTCAACATATTGAAAAATACCTGTGTCGTTTGTGATCGCTTGCGGTTGTTGACCATTGATTTGAAATAAATAAGGTGGTTGACCTCCAGTGGGGTAAATAACAATCATTCCAGAATTTTCTTCCGCACAATTAGGTTGTGTAATGGAATAAGTAAAATCGAGTGGGATATTATTTTTCCGTAAAGATAAATCATCAAGTGCGAAGTCATTACCAATAGCATTCGTATTTTCATTATACAATTCGATATTCACACAGGTGCTTGTCGCAGTGAATGTATAACGAACTTGTAGCCAACCAAAATTTGGAATAGGAGCTAGTGTTGTTCCAAATGCGAGGGTTACAGCAGATGCATTATTCATGGAAATTCGTATATCGGCCAATTCTGAATTACCTGCTATGCTATTAGAGACCGTTTTTACCCAATAACTAAATTCATAGGATTGTCCAACCTGTAAATTACAAATACCTCCTCCATTATCACCTGCTTTCCAAAATCGTTGTTGACCGCCCGATGTATTTCCATCAATCACCATCATGATTCCGTTGCCAGAAGTATGATCAGCAGACGAGGAGAAATTTACTGTGTTTAATTGCTGAGGATTCGATACAAATGCATAATTTCCGGCTGATGTGGACCCTGAATAAGGTGAACTTAATGCAACATATCCTTGGCCGTCTATCCAGAAACCATATCCGGGACCTCCAAATTCAAACGTACCGTTATTTAGTAGATTTTGGGCATTTATGGTATAAGTCAAGCCATAAAAGAGAATAAATAAAACGATTTTTTTCAACTGTAAAGAATTATTATTCAAAAATAGAATTTTTCCTCTTGTAAAGGCTATACAGGTCGACCAACTTTTTAAGAGTTTTAAACAAACAAAAATATTTGTACCAGCCAAGTAACGTATTGAATTACAGCAGAAACTTATAAAAAAAGTCGCTGATCCTACCTATAAATTGGTGTTTTTCGTCCTAATTAGCGCCTTGAAGACGTTTTCTTAATTATCCTTTATCTCGGTGTCATCACGTTGTTTTGTTAACGTTGATTTTCTGAAAATATCATAGTAGAAACCAATTACAAGAAAGTCGCGTCCTGTTTCGTCATTAATTTTATAATCGAATTGATGTAAAAAACCAATTTGTACCGTTGCAGTATTTGAAGGCTTATAATTCAGTGAAATCAAAAATCTGTTTCGTTCAAAATAAGGCTCCCTGTCTGTGAAAAACAGTTCATTACTTACACTAATCAGAAATGGCTTGTATTCCTTCTTTTCTTTACCAAATGGATAAGAAATCCCCTGTCTATATCTAAACCTATTTCGATAGTTATTTTTTGAAAATCTTAATTCTGCCCGATAGCGTTGTTCAATCTTTAATTTCCCTATTGATTGAGGAAATTGTAGTTGCGGCCAAAGTCTAAACTCGTTATTGTTTTTCGGTAAAACAAAATCACCGCCTTCTTTGTAGGTTTGATAACTACCTGCGCCCAATGTCAGCTTTACGTGTGGGTGTATACTGTAGTTAATACCTCCTTTGTATTCGTAATAATGAAAATCACTATAGAACTTTAAGGATCGTAGCTGTGCCTCAACGAAAACACTCATGTTTTCACTGGGATTATATTTAACGTTTAAAATATTCCAGGAGCCCAAATCAAAATTTTGAGAAGAGATAATAACGGGGAAAAAAGAAGCATAGAATAAAATGCAAAAGGATATGATTTTAACCATTTGTCTCTGTGTTTGAATCTTTTTCAATTATCAAGAATGAGCTTTTAAGAAGCAGTGCATTAGGTATTGTCAATGTACCTTTGTTTAGTGTTTTGATAAAAACAAAAAAGTAAGTGATATCAATTAACTCTCCTTCTATATCTTTTCCTTCGTGGGTTACAGATATGGTATCACCCACTTTTATGGGGTGTTGAAAAAAAAGAATGAGGCAAGCTGTAATGTTTGAAAGTATCGACATTTCTGCAAAAAGCGCAACACCTAAAACAGTCAATAAAGAACTCGCAATAACTAATATATTTTCTTGTTTTGCACTCCACACTACTACTAGAATAACAACTAACACTGCAAGAAGTATGAGGTTTATTAATTTCAAAACATCTCTTTTTTCTGTATTTTTAAAATACGAGTTCAAAATTTTTAACTTGACAGAATACCTTAGCGTGAATCTTGAAATTGCATAAATGATCATGACAATTATGCTTTCAATAATTTGTATTTTATATGGTTCCATATGTATTCTATTTACTGTTTTTGCTCTTTCTAACGTGTAGTCTTATGAGTTTCAGTTGGAATTAAATTGAATTGATAATTTGTTGAATTTGATAAAATAACTTTATCACTAAACGCGGGAGTAGAGTAGGAGATTGATTGTTTAAATAGTCGCCATGTATTACTCCTATTTTATTAGAACTTAAAGTATAAAGCTTTAAATTATTCTGTGTGATTTCATATGACGGTTTCACTGATGCTATCATTTGATACTTCCAAAGATATGAATTGTTCCCGGATTCACAATTTCATAAACGTTTGCGTGTCTTGCGAAGAGACAGAATTCAATATACTAAACTGTCTACAAGAAATTAACCAGCTTTATTTTATACCAAACGCCTATTGTTTTACCTGTTTCTTTAAGTCATCCGAATTGATTATTCCTATTGGACCTATTGATTTAAAAGAGCTCGTATTTTTTCCATTTTCGTTATTCGGTCATGTGAGTAGGTCAAACTTGTATGATTTAAATACTCAAAAAGCGTTAAACTTTTTTCTAAAACATTGTTTTTATATTCATTATCAATCACAAATCCTAATTCATAAAATATTTCAGCGATTTTCTCCAAGTGTTCATTTGTAAATTTTTTATCTTCTTGTAAGAAATTTACTAGATCGATGTTCGAAATATTCATTAATTCATTTAAGTCTAAATCAAGTTCACTTTTGAGGGATTGTGAAGTGATTTCCATCAATTCTTTTACTTCTCCTTGACTTTTTAGGTTTAAAAGATCCGCTAATATTTTACCTAAAATCCTTCCTAACAGGTCAATTTGTTTTAGAAAGTAGTCGTCCTGGTTCATTTTTAGTTTCTTTTAAGTGGCTACATTCGAAGTTAACTTTTTAAATTCACTT
>CAIUSK010000319.1 GCA_903901805.1 uncultured Flavobacteriales bacterium | reverse complement strand
GAACCACCAATAACTAACAAAGTTGGTTTGTTTTTATCCAGTTTAAAGTGGGTTATGCCCAGTTCTTTTTTGTCGGTAATATCAACCATATTGGTCCGGACAGGATTACCTGTTAGATGTACTTTTTCTTTCGGAAAAAAGCGATCCATATTGGGGTATGCTGTGCAAATGGCTGCTGCTTTTTTAGCGAGTATTTTATTAGTCTTACCTGGGAAAGAATTTTGCTCTTGAATGAGTGTGGGTACACCCATTAAATTGGCCATTTTTAGTGTGGGCCCGCTGGCATATCCACCCACTCCAATTACTAATTGCGGTCGGAAATCTTTGATGATTCTTCGCGCTTTTAATAAACTTTGAATGATTTTAAAAGGTAGTTTTAAATTGCTGAATGAAATTTTTCGTTGAAAACCTTGAATAGGAAGTCCTTTTATTTTGTAACCCGCTTGTGGTACCCGTTCCATTTCCATTTTTCCTTCAGCACCAACAAACAATACGTGACATGTGGGATGGCGCAATTTGATTTCATCTGCTATTGCAATGGCAGGGAAAATATGCCCACCTGTTCCACCTCCAGAAATAATTACTCGTTCTAATTTCATAATGCATCAAATGAATGATCGGTTTTAGATTTTGATTTTTTTTGTTGATTGTGCGCAATTGATTGCACAATGCCAATGGAGACACAAGCCATAATCAAAGCTGATCCTCCCATTGCCAATAAGGGCATATTTTGACCGGTAACTGGAAACACTCCCGTACAAACAAGCATATTGATGCTCACTTGCGTAAGAAGTAAAATTCCGATTCCCAGGCAAACGTACGTTTCGAATAGTTTTTCGGCATTTAGTCCAACGCGTATGATTCGGAAAAGTAAAATCAGGTAAAGCAAAACTAAAAAAATTGCTGATAGGGAACCAAATTCCTCTACAAAACTTGCATAATAGAAATCGGCATAGGCCTCTGGAATATATTCTTTCAGTTTTCCGTCACCAACGCCTTGTCCAAGAAAAGATCCGTTATTTATTGCCAAACGAGCATTCAAGGCTTGCGCATTTGATAAGATATCTTTATCATCCTCCAATTTGTTAAAAATTCGATTTTCCCAAGTTTGGTAACGAGGCAAAATATTTATGGCTGGAGCCGCTTTATGTATCCCAACCGTCATTATTCCCAATAAAACGATTCCGGATATGATAATTAAAAGTTTTTTCACCGGCATTTTACCGATAAAAAGAATGATGATGCAAATCATGAAAAGTAATGCAGCAGTAGAAAAATTATCTTTTACTATCAGAATGCAAATTAAGGCAGGTGGCCAAAAAACATGGAAAACACCACTGCGCCAATCGTTTAAATCATCTTGATACTTAATAAGCAAGCGGGACAAATAAACAACAATAGCAACCTTTGCAAAATCGGAAGATTGAAATGTAAGACCAATAAATGGTATTCGAATCCATCGGCCCGCATCATTGATTTTAGATCCAAATAACAAGGTGTAAATCAGTAAACCAACAGCTAAATAAAAACCAAGCTTTGCCAATTGGGAAAAGTATTTAGGATCTCGTAAATGAATCCAATACATAGCAAAGAATCCGATCAACACATAAACAAAATGTTTGTATAAATATTGAAGGGGAGATCCTCCTTCCATTTTAACGAGTATAGGCACAAAACTATACACGGTAACCAATGAAAATGATAGTAATATGAGTGACACCACCCAGATAACTGGATCACCTTTCAGATATTTTAGATAAGACTTCATTTAATCTGAACTAGGGACAAATAATCTTTAAATCTATTTTTTTGATATTCCCAATCGGAATTAACGTAAGAAAATAGTAAAATGGAAGGTTTTATTTTAATGCGTTGGATTTCTTCAAATGCCTCAGTAATTGTTGTAACTTGTTTTACGTTTTTTGCTTCCAAATCTTCAGTTGATTGCTTTGAAATAATTTCAATGGAACAATGAATTTTATCCTGTAAATGGGGCTTTTCTGTTAAAACACTTTCCTTTTCAGCTATCGAGGAAACCCAAATAATCGGAAACGGAAAAGATTCCATTGTTGCTGAGAGCACTTTTGGCTTAGGGTTAATCCACGAAAACACGTCCATGCCCCACAGTTTTCCATGTGACTGCATCGTTGAATCAGTTGCTTTTAGTAAGCCTTCTTTTCGTGCCTGGATTATTGAGTCCTCTATTTGAGCTATTTCCTTTTCACTCATCGTTTAGTATGTTAGAGCGAACGAACCGCTTGTTTGAATTGATTGCCTCTATCTTCGTAATTTTCAAACAAATCGAAGCTGGCGCATGCAGGTGAAAGAAGAACCGTTTCCTCTTTTGTAGCCAAACGATAACCATGCATAACTGCTTCGGATGCGGATTTTGCCTCAACGATTGTTTCTACCATTCCAGTGAAGGCTTCGATTATTTTTTGGTTATCTACACCTAGGCAAATAATTGCTTTTACCTTGTCTTTTACAAGAGCTGATAATTCTGTGTAATCATTGCCTTTGTCGACACCACCAACAATCCAAATGGTAGGTTTATCCATACTTTCTAAAGCGAACCAAGCAGAATTGATGTTTGTCGCTTTGGAGTCGTTAATAAACTCGATTCCGTTTACTTTAGCGACATATTCCAATCGATGTTCGACATTTGTGAAGTCTTGAAAACTTTCACGTACAACATCCTTGCGGATTTCTAATATTCTTGCAGCTATTCCAGCAGCGAGAGCATTTTGGGTATTGTGCTTACCCTTAAGTGCTAATTCATGAATTGACATGTTAAATTGTTTGTTTATGTTGATTATTAGTTGTTCGTTTGTTGCATATGCTCCTAATTGTACTTCCTTTTTTATGCTAAAAGGAGCACATTGCATAGTAGGTTTATGTTTTTCTATTTCAGCTGCAATGAGTGGATCATCTTCATTGTAAATAAACCAATCCTCTTTGCGTTGATTTTGTATGATTCGAAATTTCGAATTCACGTAATTCTGCATTTCATAGTTATATCGATCTAAGTGGTCGGGAGTAATATTTATTAAAATCGCAATATCTGCTCTAAATGCATGCATGTCATCAAGCTGAAAAGAACTGATTTCCAAGACATAGTAATCGTAATCATTCTCTGCTACTTGTTTAGCAAAACTCTGCCCAATATTCCCAGCTAATCCAACGTTTAAGCCTGCTTTACGTAAAATATGATGTAGCCACAATGTGGTGGTGGTTTTTCCATTGCTTCCTGTAATACAAATTGTTTTTGCCGTACAATAATTGCCTGCAAATTCAATTTCGGAAATAACCGAAACCCCTTTGGATTTTAGGGCAATGATTAATGGTGCTGTATCTGGAATACCAGGTGATTTCACGACTAAATCAGCCATTAAAATTTTATCCTCACTGTGTTTTTCTTGTTCCCAATGAACACCTAGCTCTTTCAGTTTTTGTTGCTGCTCAGGTTTGATTTTTCCAGCATCAGAAACCCAAACACTCCACCCCATTTTTTGGGCGAGTATGGCAGTTCCGATACCGCTTTCACCAGCACCTAAGATTGCAATATTTCCTGATTTAACTGGCGTCATCTTAGTTTCAGCGTTACGATTGTTATCACGGCTAATAATACGGCTACTATCCAAAAACGGGAGACAATTTTTGCTTCGTGAAAACCAGCCTTTTGAAAATGGTGATGTAAAGGCGCCATCTTAAACATACGCCTACCTTCACCAAATTTTTTCTTGGTGTATTTAAAATAGCCAACTTGGAGAATTACGGATAGATTTTCAATGAGGAATATCCCACATAATACTGGGATTAATAATTCCTTGCGTATGCTAATGGCAAAAACAGCAATAATTCCGCCCAAAGCCAAACTTCCAGTATCGCCCATAAACACTTGAGCAGGAAATGAATTGTACCATAAGAATCCGACACATGCCCCGACAAATGCAGCAATAAATATTACGAGTTCCTCGGCAAATGGAATGTACATAACATTCAGATAATCGGCGAATCGAGCATTAGAACTTACATAGGCCAAGATAGCCAATGCAATACCAACTATTGCTGATGTTCCTGTTGCTAGACCATCTAAACCATCAGTCATATTGGCACCATTTGATACGGCAATTACGATGAATATGACAATCGGAATAAAGATTAACCAACCATATGTTTTCTGCCAATCTCCGATTAACCAATTATAATTGAATTCATTTCCTTTTATAAATGGAATGGTGGTGGTCATGTCATCTGTGCGAATCCATTTGTAATTTTCATTCACATTATTTATGTGCTGGTGGCTTACAAACGACTCACCCACATTTAGTTTATAATCCGCGGGAACTCTTTTATGCACTACAACATCATCTGAAAAATACAGTATACAGCCAACTATTAGTCCAACACCGATTTGACCAATTATTTTAAAACGGCCTTTTAATCCCTCTTTATTTTTTTTGAAAACTTTTATGTAATCATCCAGAAATCCAATAATACCAAGCCAAATTGTTGCTAAAAGCATCGTAATTACATAGATGTTATGGAGTTTGGCAAACAAAAGAGTTGGAATTAAAATCGCTCCAAGAATGATTAATCCACCCATTGTAGGCGTGCCCGATTTCTCAAGTTGCCCAGCTAATCCTAAGTCTCTAACCGTCTCTCCAATCTGCTGCCTTCTCAGGAGATTTATGATTCGTTTTCCAAATAGTATGGAAATAATCAACGAAGAAATGAGCGCTAATGCAGCTCTAAATGAGATGAAATCAAATAACCCAGCTCCCGGGAAATTAAATTTGTCTAAGTAATCAAATAAATAGTATAGCATTATTTTCCAATTAAGTCAAACATAGTTTTTGTTAGTTCGAAATCATCAAAGTCGTATTTAACCCCATTAATTTCTTGGTATTTCTCATGGCCCTTACCTGCAATTAGGAGAATGTCTTCTTTTTTTGCTAGTGAAATAGCCGTTTTTATTGCTTGTGCACGATCAATAATTGAAAGTGTTTTTGCCGACATTTCTACAGAAACGCCATTTATCATATCATTTAAGATTTGTTGCGGATCCTCTGTTCTAGGATTGTCAGATGTCAGTATAACTAGGTCACTCATTTCACAGGCAATACGAGCCATTTCAGGTCGTTTTGTCTTATCTCGATCTCCGCCACAACCTACAACCGTTAGTATACGCTCCTCTTTTTTTCTAATTGTTTTTATCGTTGTTAACACATTAATCAGCGCATCTGGAGTATGCGCATAATCGATAATCGCCGTTATTCCGGTACTGCTTTTTATGTATTGAAACCTTCCTTCAACAGATTCCAATGAGCTAATTACTTTAAGTAGCTCTGTTTTATCTTGATTTAAGAGTATACCAGCGGCATAAACAGCGAGAATATTGTACGCATTGAATTCCCCAATAAGTTTGGTCCATACCTCTATTCCATTTAATTGCAGAGCCATTCCTGAAAGCTGATTTTCAATAATTTTAGCCTTGAAATCTGCTGGAGACTTCACTGCATAGGTATAGGTTTTGGCAGCAGAATTTTGTAGCATTACCTTTCCGTTTTTATCATCGATGTTGGTTAAGGCAAAAGCAGTTGGGGGAAGTATATCGAAAAAACGTTTTTTCACTTGAATGTATTCAGAAAACGTTTTATGGTAATCCAAATGATCGTGTGTAATATTTGAAAATATTCCACCGGTAAAAAATAAACCTCCAATTCTATGCTGATGAATGGCGTGAGAGCTAACTTCCATGAAAACATATTCACAACCACTTTCCACCATTTCAGCTAATAATTTATTTAGTTGAATGGGGTCGGGAGTAGTATGAGTGGAAGGAATATCTTTTTTTCCAATTTTATTTACGACCGTAGAGATTAATCCACATGCATATCCAAGTGCTGAAAATGCATTATATAAAAGGGTTGCAGTGGTTGTTTTACCATTGGTTCCTGTGATTCCAATTAATTTAAGTTCTCTCGATGGATTCGCGTAAAATTCCGCAGATGCTAGAGCAAGTGCCTCAGAAGTATTTTCAACTTCAATGATTGTACAATTCTCAGTAATTTCAATTGGCTTTTGAACAATAATTGCGGTACATCCTTGATTGAGAACTTGTTGAATAAATGAATGTCCATCAGTTGCTGAACCTTCAATAGCCACAAAAAGCGAATTAGAATCTGCTTGACGTGAATCGAAAACGATTTTGGAAATGGTTTTATCCAAAGAACCAACGAGCTTATTGATCGTAACAGACTTACATATATGTGCTAGTTTCATTTCCATTATTGAAGAATAATTTCTATTACACCACCTTTATAAACAGGACTTCCTGGTTTCAATGATTGGGAACTGACTTTCCCAAATCCCATTACTTTAGAAACCATACCACAAGATTCAATGAGATAAACGGCATCTTTGGCATTCATTCCGAGAAGATTTGGTATTTGATCTTTGGCGATTGGTAAATTTTTAAGGGTTAATTTATTTTCTTCCAAGATTCCTACTAACCAATCAGAATGATCAAAAAAGATTGGTTTGATTTTGAAGTGCTTGATTAAATTGGAAATATCCGTTCTATTGCCATTTTTAAAAGAAGGCACATCGGTACTTCGAGATCTATTCTCATTGATAGCTTTGTGATACTCCAATGTTTTAGCATATACTTTATTGGCGATTGCCCCAAAAACAGTTCCGGCCACAACGGATCCGTAATAAGCAACTTTTGGATTGGTGACAACTACAATGCACGAGTAAATTGGGTTATCAGCAGGAAAATAACCTACAAATGATGCTTGATAAGATTTTTCTTTATCGTCATATCCTTTTTTTACATCCAAAAGGCGTGCAGTACCTGTTTTCCCAGCAATTGTAAATAATGATGAGGTAATGTTTTTCCCAGTCCCGTTCGATATTACTCCTTCCAAACACGATTTTAATAACTTCACTGTTTCTGGAGAACAAATAGCGTTATTCACTACGATAGGCTCGAATTTTTTAATCGTTTCACCATTTCTTTTTATTTCATGTACAAATTGCGGCTTCATCATTTTCCCGTTGTTTGCAACTGAATTATATAAATTCAATATTTGAAGCGGTGTCATCAATACTTCATAACCAATTCCCATTGACGGAAGTGAAAGACCAGACCAGCTTTTTTTATCCCCCGGTCTATTAAATTTTGGTGTTCCTTCACCGGATAAATCAATTCCTAAGGGTGCGGTTACTCCAAATTTATCCAAACGACTTAAAAAAGCATCTGGTTCGGATTTGTATGCGTTGAAAATGATTTGGGAAAATACATTGGATGATTTTTCAAATGCTTGCTTGATTGAAATTTTACCATATCCTTTTCCTTCATTCGCATCTTCGAATGTTTTCCCAGTAAATTTATAACGCCCAACAGCTCGAACAGAATCTGTAATTCGAACTTTCTTGTCTTCTAGTGCGGCCATTAATGAAGCCAGTTTAAAGGTAGAGCCGGGAACCTCGGTTACTCCAATAGCATAGTTTAGATTTTCAGAATAGTTTCCTGCTTTATCTCTCGTTAAATTCGAAACT
>CAIUSK010000318.1 GCA_903901805.1 uncultured Flavobacteriales bacterium | reverse complement strand
TATGATATCCTCTTTGAATTGTTGCCAGCTATATGGTTGTTTTACTCCTGTAATAATTCGTTCTGTCTTCTCTGAGATATGAGCCAATAAGGGAGATAATAATGCAACTACCAAATATTTTGCAAATCGCATCAGTAACAAGCCAACCGAAACTTCGATTAATGCATAGATGAGGTACCAAACAAGTCCATTTATTGAATCCAATTTAGTCTCAAAAACATTCGTTTGAAGTTTGTATCCGTAATAATAAATTCCACCCAATAAAGTAAAGGGAATCAAAAAATACATGAAATACCCATGTCGAATGATGAATCCAATGGAATTTCCAAACGACCGAATACCGAGCCAGAAAAAGTGAATATTTTTGGTATTGAACACAGGCAAAGGTAAGAGTGAAATTGAGAATAATGGTAATTTATTTAATTATTCCTCTATAACAAATAGATCATTATCTGTTACCAATTCTCATACGACCCGTCAGAGTGAATATAGCCTTTTGGTTTTTCTTCTGCTTTATTTGCAGCTTGCTCGCCCATGGGATAAGCTACCGTGTTTTTGACCTTTACAACGCCATTCGTAGGCACTTTAATAATCAATTTCACCTCTTGCTTGCGAATTTTATCTGACATAGGGAATGTAAAATAAGCATCTAGTTTCAATTCATTATTCATTAATTGATGACCCAATTGAATGTTTCGCGCGCGTTTCAATGCGGTTTGATGGTCCCGTCCTTGCACCGAGTTAAGTTGACTTATGTGAAACAGTGAGTCTGCCGATTTCTGATATTCCACTTCAATACCATGAAAGAATATCCGCCCATTTTCTACCTTTAAAAATCCGGATTCCCCTTTGCTAATTGTTTTGAATCCATCTTGTTCTGATGCGGGTGCGGTGGAAATATCCAACGTAATTTCCTGTGCGTTAACGGTTGCAATTTCTTTTTCTACCTCTCCATTCACTGCAAATGAACGAGCAATTCTGGCGCCGGTCAATGATAAAAGTATAATGCCTACTAGTATTAGCACACTGAAAAGAATGAAAGAATAGCTAAAAATTTTCGATTTAAAAGTCACTAATAACCGTATTCCTATTAACCAAAACAAGCCAATTGCAGATGCTGCAGTAATAATGATTCCCCAATATAAATTGGAAGTATCTCGTTCGTTTTCTAAAATCAGATTTCCGAATGTGCCAAATGACATGAATTGGCCTTCTATCTGAGCTGGTATGAAATCAGGATCGACAAATAAGAATAAAAATAAAGTTACGAATAGTACTGTCCCTGCAACCAGTAAAAAAATGCCGGTCGCAATGGAAAGAAACCGAATAACCCGATAAGCTTTGTTTTGAATGCTTCTATCCTTTTTTAATTTTTCTGCCCAATGTTTGGAGTTAGATTTTATTTTTTCGGCCGTTTTTTCAATTTCCACTTTCATGGATTCAAAATTGACCGCTTCTCCCTTCATTTGAAGCTTTTCTATACTAGTCTTAGCCTTAGGGGTAATAATCCATAAAATAACATATAGTGGAATTCCAAAGCCAGCAATAAGTGTGATGAGTACAATAAGCGCCCGTATGATTACTACGTCAATTCCAAAATAATTAGCAAATCCTGCACAAACACCACCTAAAATTGCCTTATCTTTATCCCTAAACAAGCGTTTCTCTGTTCCGTTGAAAGCGGGTTGATGAGGCTCACTAGTTTCATTTCCATTAACAAAAACCGATGGGTCTCCCAGTTTTTTTAGCACTTCATCAACCATATAGGTTTCCACTACTTTTTTAGCAGGTTCAAGAGCTTTGGTAAATAATTCGGCCATGCGAATTTCAATATCTTGTTTTATCTCGCTGGCTCCTTCTTCTTGTTTCAACACCTCGGTAAGTTGATCTAAGTAATTTTTAAGTTGCTCAAACGCAGATTCCTCGATTACAAAAGGAATGCCTTGTAAATGAACTGAAACGGTTTTATTCATAGCCTATTATTTATGTGTGATTTTTTGAACTGCTTGGTGCAATTCATTCCATGTTTTATCTAATTCCTCTAAAAAAGCTTTCCCTTGCTCAGTAATGTGATAGTATTTTCTGGGCGGTCCTGAAGTAGATTCTTCCCACCGATAACTCAAAAGCTCCATATTTTTTAAGCGAGTGAGCAAGGGATACAAGGTGCCTTCCACTACCAACAACTTTGCGCTTTCGAGCGATTCTAAAATCTCAGAGGGATAAGCCTCACCCCTGGAAAGGATGCTCAAAATACAATACTCTAGAATACCTTTCCGCATTTGCGCTTGTGTGTTTTCCGCGTTCATGGTTAATTTTTTACAAAGATATATGTTTTAAATTGTATTATGCAATACATAGTACTAAAAATGTTACATTTTTTCTTTGGGAAGGGGATATGGTATTTATAGCACGCAAAAGTTTAACTTATTTTGAGGATTCAGATTTAGAGGAAGTGCCCGTTCTTTTTGAAAAGGTAAGTTGGAAAGAGATCAAATAATGAATTTTAGATGCTCAATAACGAATATCGCTAGCCGTATTATATGAAATTGACTTATTAATTTATCATCTTTTCCCTTTCATTAAACCTCACTCTCTCCCACCAAATGCAAATGTTCGGTTAAAGATATTTCTACATGTTCCAGGATGAGCTGATAAAAATCTTCGTTCTCATGATTGATCTGTACTTTTTCTAAGGCTTGATAATAGCGCATTCGATCTGCTAAATTTCCTTTCAAATTGGCTATTGTATATCCATTTTGCAACAGAATCAGATTCATCACTAAGCGCGCTGTTCGGCCATTTCCATCAACAAAGGGGTGTATACTGACCAAACGTTCGTGCATTTCAGCAGCTAACAATACGGGATGTACTATTGATTTTTGTGTTTCGTAAAACAAAAAATAATCTTCCATCAATTTATCCACTAAATAAGGTTCCGGCGGGATGTGTGCACTCCCCGAAATCCGGACCGGCAACCGGCGATATACCCCTGCATTTTTTGTGTCAATGCCTTTTAAAATTAATTGATGCAGTTGCTTTAGTCTAAAGGCAGTGAATGGGGTTTTATTACTCACCAAATCCATTAGTAAAGCAATGGCCTCTTTGTGATTAATGGCCTCCAAATGCTCGTGCATGCTTTTTCCACCGATGGTAATTCCTTCGTTTATCACCAAATGGGTTTCCTGCAAAGTCAATGTATTTCCCTCAATGCGATTACTCTCAAAAGTGTATGAGGTTTGAAAGTACTCTTCCATTTTGGTCAATTGAGTTGCATTCAACGGTCTTGATTTTTTCCATTTGGCATGAAGTGCCTCCATTTTTTTCAATTGGGCTTTGGTCTGTTCGGAAAGATCAATCAATTTGAATTTATCTGCGCCACTAAGATACGCAACACGCTCCTCTGCAACGCTCAATACTTCCTGCGCCATTTGGGGATAATCTTTGAGCAAATCCAGTATTTCGTCCGCTAAATATTCTTTAAGAAGCACATTAAAATCTAATTCTAAGATTTCGGCTAGTTGGTGAAGATGTGCTTTTGTTGGCTTTCGTTTATTCGCCAATATTCTGCTCATCAAACTTGAATCAATTCCAAGTTGCGATGCGAGCTCACTGATTTTTATCTTTTTTTCGATTCGTCTTTGATGGATTATAGATTTCATGATGACATAAAATTACATGACAAATTTAGTCAATTTTATGAAGGTTTTTACATCATCCAACAAATTTTTATCCGCGCACCCCTTTCTCGTCTAGTATATTAATGAAATGAAATCCGCGCGGTGCAAATCCTTCGTTATAGAACATTTTATGTGCTTTGTAATTGGTTGTATATGAATCCAATGCCATCATGGTGCACCCATTTTCTTGTGCTTTGTCGCGTAAATAATCGAAGATTAATTTTCCAACCCCTTTGGATCGATGTTTTGAACAAACAACAATATTGTCCAATTCCAGGTATTTTCCGCACCACAATTTTCTTCCAATCCAAAACCCTGAAATCCCCAAACATTCATCCCCTTCAAAAACGGCCACTTGACCGTAGTTGTGTGGAAGCATTTCAGCTAAATCAGCTGCATATTCTTCTTGCTTTAACTCTGGATATAATTCGTTCAGAACGGTAATTTGTTCTACCATTTCTTCAATCCCCTTCAATTCTCGGACAATCATTTTGTTAAGTGTTTTTCAAATAATTCAAAAATTCGGCGGTATTCATCGTACCACGAATAGGACTCTTTAAAACCATGATTTTCTACTGGAAAAACGGCCAAATCCCAGTTCTTTTTCCCCAATTCAATAAATCGTTGACTCAAGCGCACAACATCCTGAAATTGAACGTTGTCATCTACCATTCCATGAAGCATCAGCAAAGGATCTTGTAAGTTTTCGGCAAAATAAATGGGTGAACTTTGGCGATAGGCCTGTGGATCTGTTTCTGGATAATTCAAAATATTACTGGTGTATTCATGGTTGTAATGTGCCCAATCCGTCACTGAACGCAAGGCTGCACCACACGCAAATTCTCCCGGCTTGGTTAACAAGCCCATTAACGTTATAAATCCACCATATGATCCACCATAAATTCCAATGCGGTCCGAATCGATTTGTTTTTGTTCCACCATCCATTTTTTTGCATCGATAAAATCCTCCAAATCACGTCCCCCCATATGACGATAGATTGCAGTTCTATAATCGCGACCATATCCTTCACTTGCACGATAATCTACGTCGATCACCGTATATCCTAAATCAACCAATAAGTTATGAAACATGTATTCGCGAAAGTAATTGCTCCAATAGTAATGTGCATTTTGCAAATATCCAGCACCATGCACAAACATAACCGCGGCACCATTTTTCACTTCTTTTCGCGGCGCATAATATCGAGCAAAGAAATTCTTATCATCTGAGCCTTTAATTTCAATTACTTCAGGAACTTTCCAGGTGTATTTCTTGAATTTTTCTGTGGTAGAATAAGTCAGTTGGGTTAAAATTGGGTTACTGATTATTGTTGGAGCAAGATAAAGTTCCCATGGTTTTTCAGCTGAGGAATAACGAATAGCCAGTTGTTTTTCGTCGGGCGAAAGTGCTACATCGTGATAACCATAATTTGTTAAAACGGGTGTCCAAGACTTCGTTGCAATATCGAACTTGTAGTAATCACGATTCCCCGGATGTGTTTTATTTGCGTTGATAAAAAAATGGCTTCGATCTTTTGATAATTGAACCCCATGAATTTCAAATTTTCCACTGGTTAACGCTTCTTTTTTAGATGTTATTATGTCTGCAACATATAGATGTGAAAAACCAGTTTCTTCCGATTGAAAATAACAAGATTTTCCGTCTTCTAGCCAATCCAAAACTCCTTCTTCCATGTTCCAAGATGAAATTCCAGGCCCACCAATCCAAGCAGTATCTTGCTGATGATCAATTAATTTTAGTGAAAGTGTAGTTAAATTTATTACCCCAATCCATCGGTCTTTATTGTCTGCACTGCGCACATCAACCAAAGCTTGAGCCGAACTTTCAGAAAAACGCAACGAATGAATGAAAATGTCACGTATTTTTCCTTCTTTTTTGATCGTTGGAAACGCTTCAAAATTTACCCATTGAACAGTGTCCTTTTCCCTGTTCATGATTGCTAATTTCATCGTGGGCTCTTCATTTGAAACCTTTGCTCTCGCTTGAATTGATTTAGAATAGCCACTTATCGTTACATAATCCTCAACTTGTGTCCCTTTTGTTTCGGGCTCAATGGATGTTCGAATGGCCATGTATTGATTGCTTGGATTTATTTGGATATCAACAAGTAGTCCTTCTCCAAAATACCATTTTTTAGGAAATTCAAAAAGGGGTATATTTTTCTTTTCACGCCAGTCTTTTCGTGTTTTTTGATCTTTAACATGCTGAAAAAGCTCGGCTTGTTGGGTGTACAAAAATAAAGTATCTGTCGATTTAGTTTTTTCTTTTCCCGAGTGAATATTGGTTGTTTGTCGAATGGAGCCATTTGCTGCATTATACAAGAATAAATTATTTCCCATCCGAAATGAAACTAGGTTTGGGTCAGTCAATCGCTGAATTCCG
>CAIUSK010000317.1 GCA_903901805.1 uncultured Flavobacteriales bacterium | reverse complement strand
GGCGTATTAATTTTAATTGTTTGAGTTTGTTGTATGAAAATCGCATCTGCTACCCAATTCATTAAATTGGATGATGGTCTTTCCACAATAAAATCGTTTTCAGAAAAGGCAATTACTTTATTCATAGAGCGATTCATGGAATCACGATACGGTGTGATGATGCTATCCGTGGATCTGTTGCCAGCGATTGAATTTCCAAGAGCAATTCTGTTGGAGTACACCTGTAAATGAGAAGAGCAAGCCAGTAGGCTTGCTCCAATACATAGTGTAAGAAAAATCTTATACATTATTCAATAATGAAGGATTGTTGAACAGTACCATATGCTGTACCAACTGCAAGGATATACATTCCAGATTTAAACTGATTGGCAGTTAATTCTAAAACAGGTAAGTCCACAGCATTACTTTCTGCAATTACTCTTCCTTGTGCATCTACAACTTGGTATGATGTTATATTTAAACCATTCACTTGTGCATACACTTTATTGTTAGCCGGCACTGGGAATACAGAGAAATTACTCTCTAATTTTTCCTGTAAACCAACCTGACATGCATCATACGTCATATTTGAAAAATTCACATGACAAACAAAATCTGTTGAATCAATGTATGGATTTCTATTGTTTTGAAGTGAAAAAATAAATTCATTTCTTGCAATTTCATAATTGTCTGGTAAATCAGCATAATGCCATTCTTTTAAAATTGCTTGGTTCTGATTAGTTGGGATTTGCCAGTTGTTACCTGCTTGTCCGTTATAACACGTAGCCATATAAAAGATTGAACGAGCTGCATTTCCGCGTTGCTCTCCTCTTGGTGTAAAACACAACTGATTTGAACCGTTATAGCCAACTGCACAATCTAAATAGGAGAAAACAGTATTTCCAGTAATTATGTCCAATGGTAAATTACTTCGTGGAGTATTTGCATTTTGAAGATTAGTTGGATATAAATTGTGTTGGTCATTATATTCCTTTTGTTCTGGATTGTCCGCAGGGAAAGTTGGCATCCAAGAATGAGAATATGTATGCTCTCGTGAATATCCTGTAGCAGTCCAATCGAATGGATCATTGAAAACCTTGCGTTCTCCCGAATAAACACAAAGAACATAAGATTGACCAGCTGTTGTATCTCTAATTTCAAACTGATTCATCATCGTTGTTTTGTAGTTGAAGTACGAAACGAAATTGTGTGGATTAATCAATGCAGACAGGTCACTTAAAAAACTGGTTGAATTAGGGTTAATACCTGAATAATAGTTACCAATTTGTTGCCCTTGAGTAGTTACATTACCTGCAGCGGGAGATGATGTTTTGTAATTTTGAAAACCATCCGAACCGTTAAAAGCATAAACAGCAAAATATAAGTTTTGATTGGCGATTACGTGACGAGGAGTAAAGCTCATACCGCTACCCACATAAGCCACTTTTGCATCACCAACAACATCTCCTCTCATATAGGTTGTTCCGTCTGTTGGAACGCCGGTAACTGCAGAACCTGTCTTCCACAAGACAATGTATTTTTCAGCGTTAACGCCTGCTGCATATTGACCTCCAACAGTATATGCTTTCACTAACGGAAATGTTAAATTTGTTGGATTGGATGTTGGTTCGGTAGCTAAATTATCTGTTCCAACTGCTGATAATGTTATAACATATGGATTTTCGTCGCTATCATCATTAGCAATGCTAAGTGTAGCTGTACGTGTACCAGTTCCTGTTGGGGCAAAATTTAAAGTGAAAGTTTGATTACCCAATGCAGCAACTGTTCCTGTTGTGAAAGTTGTATTGAAATCACTTGCATTTGTTCCAGAAATAGTTGTACCTGAAATAGTTAATGTTTGTGATCCTGTATTTTGAATAGTTACAGTTGTTGACAAAACATTTCCGATAATATAAGTAGTGTTATTAAGTACATTCAAACCACCCATTTTGATATTGATTTCTCTAGCTGGTGCTACGTAAGGAAAGATATCATTTAAATCTCTAGGAACTAATTGATAGTTAGCATTGAATTGTCCCACAAGTCCAACAATGGAAACCGGACCTGTTGGTATGGCTGTTCCATCAATGTTAGTAGACCCATTAATTCGGACATCTAAGGTTGTAGTACCATCTGTGATTTGAACCGTGCTATTTCCTGTGGCAAAATTTCCAGTTTGAACAAAAGTAACGTTGTCTAAACGTACTAATTGAGCTTCAAGAACCTCATTGATAATTGACATTGGAACTAATTGTGGTGTTGGAACTCCAACTGCTCCGTGGTTGATAAAACTACTTGTTGGTGAAATTTCCAGTAAGCCACTGAAGTCAAATAAAACACCAGTTGCAGTAATTGAATCTCCACGTTGAACAGAACTTAAATTACTCCCAAATGCTGGAATAGCCGCTGTACCATCCTGTAGATAACGAATATTACCCAATTCAGAACCATTGGCAGATACACCACGAACAGTAACAGTTTGACCAATCCCCATATTTCGGGCATCAGCAATCGTTTGTGAGATGGCAAATAAAGATGATAGTGCTAAAACACCAGTAAAAATAATTTTTTTCATACTTGAAATTAAAATTGAAGACCTATGGAAACATTAAATCTAAACCCTTGACCAAACATAACTGTTGCAGACTGCGCA
Organism: uncultured Flavobacteriales bacterium; assembly: GCA_903901805.1. Classification (GTDB taxonomy): domain Bacteria; phylum Bacteroidota; class Bacteroidia; order Flavobacteriales_D; family Crocinitomicaceae; genus UBA952. The sequence goes on along the minus strand of CAIUSK010000317.1, from coordinate 6,605 downwards.
TCAAAAGTATCATAAATATCATTCCTGTTATTCGTTGCATCAGAAATAAATACAGAATTCAGTAAATTAGTAATTGAACCGTTTAATAGTAAGGCTGAATTTTTAAATTCGATTTTATAACCACCAAATAAATTCAATAAATAATATGACGGCATAACCCAAGATTCTCTTCCGCCATTAGTTCCTTGAAGTGAAAACGGTTCAAAATTGGCGTAATATCTGTCAAAAAACTGCCCCTGTAGTCTAAAATACATATTTTTTATGGGTTCATATCTGATTGCAGCAGAAAATGCAGTTTGGGCAGCATCTCCTACATGAACCCCTTTTGCGTCAAAACTAAATTCAAGTGAATCATATTGCGGAATAAATATGGTCTTTGATGAATTCCAGAACCAATCTCCATACGAGAACATGATTTCAGTGGAAAGCTTCTTGGTTACCTTGTAAGCAATATCAATTTCTCCACCTAAATGAACTGCGTCCATACCGTTGATGTTAATGCGAATTTCTTCATCGGGATCGTTAGGATTAGGAACTGCAACACCGAAAGGAAAAGGTTTGTTTTTCCAATTCGTTGCATAGGCATTAAAATTCACGCCGAAAATTTTATTAGCAAAATTATATCCCCCTTCAGCCGCAAGAATTTGCTCGTTTACTATTTCCCCAAAAAAAGTATTTGTATTGTTGTCTATTACATTTGAAAACTGTGGTGTTCTATTTAAAAACCCAAGGTTCATATAGACATTAGATAGTTTATTTACTTTGTAACTAATCCCACTTTTAAAGGTGAAACCTGGTAAAAATTTCCAATCCGTACTCACGTATTTTAATCCCGGAGAATTTGTAGTATATAACTGACCGTTGTAGTTAATTGAATCATTTGCGCCCACTTGTATAACCGTATCTCCTAAGTCTAGCGTGCGTTTTTGAAAATAATCAATGCCTTTATACCCGTTAACAATTCCAGATAGATTAATAAAATAAGACCATTTTTCTCCTGAATATTCAACTTGACCAAAAGCCCCAGTCCATTGCACTAAACCAGAACGATCAGCATTAAATAGATTTTTTGCAATTTTATCTCCCACTTGCTTCATCGGACTTGCAGCATTCTTATCAGCATCATTAATGAAATAATCTCCACCTAATAAATCTTCAATGCGTTGGTAATGGCGTCCTTCATAGTACCTTACATCTATCCCACCTGAAACTTCCAAGTTTTTGGAAATGTTATAGTTAAACTGCCCTAGGTACCCCACCCAAAAATGATTGTTGATACTGGAAAGTAATATTTGACTTGATTTTATTTGGGTTGGATGGTAATAAGTATCTACATTTGGAGTGCCAAATACTGAATTTACTTGATTATATTGTGTTACTAAATCCCAATCAATTAATCCACTGGAATCTCGGAGTAATGCAGAATTAAATATACTAGTTCCGCCTCCTCTTCCAATAGACATATAGGCCAAATTAGAAATGGATAATTTATCATTGACCTTCCAAAAGTCTTTCAACGTTACTTGAGGCTTTGAATAAAAATTTTTTCTTTCGCTTAAAATTTCTTGTTCGCCATCTTCATTTGTTCGATATCCCCAATGTTGGTTAAATCGAATTCCTCTATCATAAAATGCAACATTTGTATCAATTGGAGCCCCAAGCTCTCGTGCTTTCGCTTCACTAAAATATTGAATAGCTTGGTTAAATGAACGTTGCCCGTGCCATTGCGGTGCAGCAAACGCAGATAATGTAATCAAATGATTTTTTATTTTTTTAGATAGTTTTCCGTAACCGAAAAAACCTTGACTTGGCGTTCCAAAAACCCAACCATCAGATTGTTTGTAAGATCCTGATACTGTTAATCCCCATCCGCTTTTGGTCATTCCCGTATTGTAAGAAAACGTGGTTCTTAACATATTACCGGTAGAATATTCTTGTTTCAACATTCCGCCTTTCTTGTTTCCAATTCCTTGAGTTAATATATTAATGGTTCCACCAATGGAAGGCATGGCAATTTTAGTAGCTCCCAAACCTCGTTGCACTTGCATTTGAGATGTTATTGCATCTAAACCAAACCAATTGGACCAATATACCGAACCAGTTTCCATATCGTTTACAGGAACACCGTCTATCATAACACCAACATTACGTTGATCAAAACCACGCACATTGATTCGCGCATCTCCATCTCCTCCACCTTGTTGAGTAGCATAAACTCCAGCGGTACCATTTAATAACATCGGTAAATCACGGGAGCCCAGTTCTTCAATAATTTTCTGAGTTGGAATGCGGGTAACAGCAATCGGCACATTATCTCTAACCATATTGCCAATTACTTCGATTTCGGCAAATTCAACACTTCCACCCAGATCAACATCACGTTGAACAAGTGATTTATTAATGGTTAATTTGACTTTAACAGTGTCATAGGTTGACATAGTAACTATCATTACATATTCGCCAAAAGGAACATTCACCAATTCATAAAAACCTTCTGAATTAGAAAACGTACGGAATTTATTTTGAATATTTATTTTAGCACCAACAATTGGTTGATCAGATGAATTATCACTAATTTTCCCTTTAATTGTGCTTGTTTGTTGGGCAAAAAATACCGTTGGCAGAATCACAAGTAAGCCAAGAAGTAGTTTCATAAGTTGATTAAAAAAGTAGGTTACTGGATGCTAATCTTTTTTGTGGACGTTGCTCCATTTTGAGAAACAACTTGAACAAAATAAACTCCTTTCACAGCAGGTAGTTCAATTGTGTACAATCCATTTAGCATAGCATCTTTTCCCCAAATTTGTTGACCTAAACTGTTTAAAATACTTACATTATTATTATTTTCTTGTAAGTTGATAGCAATTGTTCCAGTGGAAGGATTAGGATAAACATCAAAAGAAACTAAATCAATTTCATTCACAGATACTGGATTACAAGCACAATCATGATTTCCTAAAGAATTCCAATTGCCATCTAAAATAGGATTGCCACTTGTCCCGAACAACGTATCTCCATTTGCATCTAAACGAACGATTACAGCCGGAATTGAATCCCATTCTAACAACGGATCAAAGAAAGAAACTTGTGTAGTAACACCTTTTTTAATTGCCGATTTTCGCAACATAGAGTGTTCTTTTGTAATAAGCACTCCTAAACCTGTACTATAAGGGAATGATGTTGACCATGCTCCATCATTTCCAGCAGAGGATCCTGTTGCGTTTGCTGGGTTTTCACCAATTTTCGCAAAAATATCAATTACCATAAAATTAGGAACATTTGTAGCATTGATCAAAGTAGTTGCGTTTGCTGGTAGCGTACCTTTTGCTAGCATTATAGCATCGTTACCATTCCAATAAAATGCATTACTTGTATTATAAACTGGACTATAAAAACCATCTCCTTTTACTTCAAGTGAATCCCAAATTGGGGCTTCTTGACCAGTTCCATTTGGATCTCTTTTGTCTAACACGGCAACATATACATCATATGCCCCTACAGTTCCGCTCAATTGCACAGCATTAGCTACTGTTGCAGTGGTTGCTCCATTTGAGTAACGGGCCACAAAATATTGGCTTAAATCAATCGGTGCTGATGTTGGATTATAAATCTCTAACGCTTTGTTATTCGACCAACCTTCAACATATTCTGAAATAAAAATTTTGGCACAGTCTTGCGAAAATGAAAACCCAGCCGCAAAAGTAAAAATAGCAAGTAATGATTTTTTCATAAAAGATAGATTAAAAAGCGATTAATTAGACAAATATCAATATAAATGATCAATAATAAAACGGTTGACTTATTCAGAAATCCATTTTTTACTGTTTCTTTGAAATGGTTTCGGCAAAATAATGTGCTTCAAGGATATCATTTCAAATTTTCAGGTCAAATTTACATATTTTTTGGTTCAATTCTATTAGAAAATTGTTAACATAATATTGCGATTATTTGAATTTATCTGTTCATAAAACAAAACATTGTGTATCTTCAAGCCTCAAATAAAAAATCATGAAGTATTTTATTACTGTACTGTGCCTATTTCTTTTTGCACAATTAGTTGATTCTCAAGAATTAAATGTCGAAAAAATCTGGAAAAACTATGAGTTTCGCTCAAAAGGAATTGATGGTTTTCGATCCATGAATGATGGAGAACATTTTACCCAGGTCATTGATAATTCTTTGTTTAAATTTAAAATTAATGATCCTGAGGATCAAGGGAAATTGTTAGTTGGTAAGGATAAATTACTTATAGAAGGCAAAGAATTAGCTTTTGATGATTACTTTTTTAATGAGGATGAAACAAAGATTTTGTTTACGACACAGACAGAACCAATTTACAGAAGAAGTTTTTCAGCGGTTTACTACCTTTTTGATCTGAAAACAAATAGTTTAACCACGCTAGATGCTGATCATCAACCTCAAACTTTGGCAGAGTATTCTCCCGATGGTAAAATGGTTTCATTCATTCACAAAAATGATTTATTTGTTAAAAATCTTCAGACCGGAAAAATTAGTAAATTAACCAAAGGAGGAAAAAAAAATAAAGTCATTTACGGAACAACGGATTGGGTGTATGAGGAAGAGTTTGCAATAACAAAAGCCTACGAATGGTCTACTGACAGTAAAATGATTGCCTATTTGCGTTTTGATGAGCAAGAGGTAAAAGAATTTAATTTAGCCTATTACAACGGGCTTTATCCAACTCAGTATAAATATAAGTATCCAAAGGCTGGTGAGGATAATTCAAAAGTAACCGCGCATGTTGTTCATGTCAAAAATGCTAAAATCGTTGATTTGAAACTGGGTGAGTACGAATATATCCCAAGGTTAAGTTGGTCCAAATCGGCGAATCATTTAGTTTTACAAACCCTAAACAGGCATCAAAATCAGTTGAAATATCACTTGGTAGATTTTACAAACAAAGGGAAACATACTGTTTTCTTTGAAGAAAAATCGGATACTTATGTCGATGTGGACAATAACTTGCTGATTTTAAAAGATGGAAAATCGATTCTTCGAACGAGTGAGTCTAATGGATTTAATCATATTTATCAACTTGGATTTGATGGATCATCTAAACAAATTACCAAAGGAAATTGGGATGTTATCGAGTTTTTGGGAATAGATGGAGAGAATAAAAATATTTATTATTCAGCGGCAGAAAAATCGGCCATGGTAAAGTCAATTTTTAAGATTCAAGTCGATGGTACATCCAAACAACTGATCAGTCCTGAAATTGGCTATTCAGAAGCTGAGTTTACGAATGGAATGAACTACTTTGTTTTAACTCACTCAACAGCTAATACTCCACCAATTTATAGCCTCAGAAAAAATGACGGAACTTTGTTAAAAGTGCTGGAAGACAATAAAGAATTGGCTGAAAAAATGGCAGGATATAATTTGGCAACGAGAGAGTTTATTACATTCAACTCAAACGGCACGGAATTAAATGGATGGATGATTAAACCACAAAATTTTGATTCATCTAAAAAATACCCTGTATATATGACAGTATATGGAGGACCAGGTCATAATGAAGTAATAGATTCTTGGGATGGGATGGATTATATGTATTATCAATTGTTGGCACAAAAGGGATATATCGTGGTGAGTGTTGATCCGCGTGGCACCATGTATCGTGGAGCAAAATTTAAAAAATCCACTTATTTACAATTGGGGAAATTGGAAATTGAAGACGTAATTAATTCGGCTAAGGAATTACAAAAAATGAATTTTGTTGATGCTAACCGTATTGGTATAATGGGATGGAGCTATGGTGGTTTCATGGCCTCATTGGCAATCACCAAAGGAGCAGATGTATTTAAGATGGCCATTGCAGTTGCTCCCGTTACGAATTGGAGATATTATGATAATATTTATACGGAACGCTTCATGCGAACCCCGAAAGAAAATGAAACGGGATACGATGACAATTCACCTATTAATCATGTTAAAAACATAAAGGGTAAGTACTTTCTAATTCATGGATCAACAGATGATAATGTCCACTATCAAAATGCTATGGAAATGATAAATGCATTGGTAAAAGCGAATAAACAATTTGATATGTTTATTTACCCGAATCGAAATCATGGGATTTATGGAGGCAATACACGAAATCATTTATTCAACATGATGTTTGAATACACCTTAAAAAACCTATAACTCTTTTTCAACAAGTAAAAAAAAGGCTGTCTCTAAGAAACAGCCTTTTTATGGTTTTAATCTTGAAATTACTTTTCAATAAACTCTTCGTAGGAAACAACTTTTTCTTTTAACGTTGCTTCCGTTTTGCACAGGGCAATAATTTTTTCTTCTGCAAGTCGACTGATAATTGCATCTGTTTGACTTTTATCTTGTAAAAACTTCATGGCATTTTGAGACAATTCATTTTCATCAATCTCAAAAACACCGTAGTTTGCGTAATTTGTTCGTAGTAATTGTTTGGTGAAATTTATTAGTTCCAATTGATCAATAACGATTTCATGTTTTTCAAAAAGATTACGCTCAATCAATTGCCATTTTAACATGTTCCGGTAACTATCGTATTCGGATTCAATTTGTTCGTCCGTTACTGGCTTATCGTTTACTTGCTTGATCCATCT
>CAIUSK010000316.1 GCA_903901805.1 uncultured Flavobacteriales bacterium | reverse complement strand
ATTCATTGTACTTTTTTCCACTATTAATATCTTTTTGGACAAATTACTACACTATTCAAAAAGAAATTAAAGAACGTAAAACAATGTAATTCAAGCTGTTAATCAACCAATCGCTCTATCAGTATATTCATCTCATTAACATACTTCACATATGCGTCTCCGGTTGCTGGACCATTAAATCCAGTGTGAACATAGACAATTTTTCCTGAACGATCTACTACCACAGCAGTAGGGAAACTCATGATTCCATTCAACATAGGAAATTGGGCGGAGGCAACTTCTTTGCTAGATGTTCCGGCTAAATCACCTTCATATGGAACTGCCAGTCTTTTCTTAAAAGCCTTCAAACGTTTGATTTGACTTTTTTCATTCGTGCCCACTTCGTATGATAAGGCGACAATCTCCAATCCTTGGCTGTGGTATTTTTGATATAACTCTTTGAAATATTGAATTTCATCGATGCAATTTGGACACCAGGTTCCCATAATTTGATAGATAACTACTTTATTTTTGGTCAATTTTTTAGCATCAAACATTTTTCCTTTCAATGTTTTAACCGCCGAAAAATTGAAGTCCTTTTCTTTATCCACATAGGTTAATTTCGAAGGATCAGTCAATGCAGCACCAGAGGATTTAACAGCAATCCAATCTGTCTGATAATTTGATCCACTATAAAATTTACCATAAATGGAGTCGTTTACAATTCTTCCTTCAAACAAAAATGCCCAAGATCCATTGAAGGTTGACATGGAAAATATACCATCCCCAACGGTTCCATACAAAAATCGATAATCTCCCGTCTCCGTTAAAAATGTTCCATTGACTAATCCTTTGTTTTGCTCAAAAACCCCTACTGTAACATCTGGATTTTCAGAATTCGGACTAAAAGTAGCACTCCATTTTCCATGAATATTAGATGTTCCAGTTGCTAATTCCGTGATTGTTTTATCTACCCATGCATTCAACGGTATTTTGGTTTGCACTTTTTTATTTAGATTGAGCCAATAACCCCTCAGCTCAGTACCCTGGTCATTAAATTTGAATTTTAGATATGCATCCAACTCAGGAAAACGCCCAACTACACTGTCACCATCTTTTGTCATTTGCAATGAAATACGCTCTTTTCCATTTACAACAGCTATTCTTGTTTTGTTTTTAAACTTGCTGATTTCCAGTGTAAAAGGAACAAATAGTCGATCATTCATAGCCAATTGACCCTGCCATTTCCCTACATTGGGTTGGTGGGATGTTTGAGCAAAAAACCCAAAACTGGAAAACAAGAACAAACAAAAAAATAGACGCATATACCGAATTGCTAATTATCAAAGATACATATTTATTTGGGTTGCATTTCTATCGTTTATGTTGATTAATAATTCTGTGATTTCTTTATTTCTGAATCGATTTTTTTACTTTTGCAGTCAACAAAATATATGTCAGATACCCGATACAACCTCCGTGGCGTTTCTGCCGGCAAAGAAGATGTTCATCAAGCAATTAAAAAGGTGGATAAAGGATTGTTTCCAAAAGCTTTTTGTAAAATTGTTCCCGACTCCCTCACCGGAGATGATGAATATTGCATTGTTATGCATGCTGATGGTGCAGGGACAAAGTCTTCATTGGCATACATGTATTGGAAAAAAACAGGTGATTTGTCTGTTTGGAAAGGAATTGCGCAAGATGCGTTGATCATGAATTTAGATGATTTACTGTGTGTGGGTGCTACGGGTCCAATCCTTCTTTCTTCTACCATTGGAAGAAATAAAAACTTGATTCCGGGTGAAGTAATTTCAGCTATTATCAATGGAACCGAAGAACTTTTGGTTGATTTACGAAATTATGGCATTGATATACACTCTACTGGTGGAGAAACTGCAGATGTTGGTGATTTAGTACGAACAATTATTGTTGATTCGACCGTTGTTTGTAGAATGAAAAAATCTGATGTGATTTCTAATCATACCATTCAACCGGGAGATGTAATTGTAGGCCTATCTTCTTGCGGACAAGCAAACTATGAAACAAGTTACAACGGAGGAATGGGAAGCAATGGCCTCACTTCTGCCAGACATGATGTGTTTTCGAATGAATTAGCTCAAGAGTTTCCGGAAAGCTATGATCATTTAGTTCCGGCCGAATTGGTTTATTCTGGCAGTAAGTCATTAACGGAAAATCTTTCGGATGTGCCCGTTGATGCTGGTAAATTGGTATTATCACCAACGAGAACGTATGCTCCAATCATCAAAGCAATATTGGATAAGTACAGAGATTCAATTCATGGAATGGTTCACTGTTCGGGAGGCGCGCAAACAAAAGTGCTTCATTTCATTGATGAGTTACACATTATAAAAGACAATTTATTTCCTGTTCCACCTCTTTTTAAAATGATTCAAGAAGAATCAGGTACGGATTGGAAAGAAATGTACAAAGTGTTCAATATGGGTCACCGAATGGAATTATATGTTTCAAACGAGGTAGCTAATGAAATCATTGAAATTTCGAAGTCATTTGGTGTGGATGCTCAACTTGTTGGGCGCGTTGAAGAATCAGAAACAAAGAAACTAACTATTCAATCTGAATTCGGAACCTTTACCTATTAAAAAAGAAGCATGCAAGATTTATATTCCAGATTGGAAGCCATACATTATCGATTTGAAGAGGTCGGAAAACTAATTGTTGACCCGGATATTATTTCTGACATGGAGCGATATGTAAAATTGAATAAAGAATACCGTGACTTGGAGGTGATTGATGCGATTTTTAAAGATTACCACAATTTATTAGGAAATATAAAAAATTCAAGAGAACTTTTGGAAACAGAAACCGACAGTGAAATGCGGGAAATGGCCAAAATGGAAATCGATGAATTAGAAACTCGTCGGCCTTTGATGGAGGAAGAAATAAAATTATTATTGATCCCAAAAGATCCCGAAGACGATAAAAATGCGATCATGGAGTTACGGGCGGGAACCGGAGGAGATGAAGCATGTATTTTTGTAGAAGATTGTTTTCGGATGTACACCATGTTTTTCAAAACAATGGGTTGGACTTACGAGATTTTGAATTCGTCTGAAGGAACGGTAAAAGGGTACAAAGAAATTTCCATGGATATTTCCGGAAATGGAATTTATGGGATGTTGAAATTTGAATCGGGCGTGCACCGTGTTCAACGTGTTCCTGAAACAGAATCACAAGGAAGGGTTCATACATCGGCAATAACTGTGGCTGTTTTACCAGAAGCGGAAGAAGTGGATTTTCAACTAGATATGAATGATGTTAGAAAGGATACTTTTAGAGCATCTGGCGCGGGCGGACAGCACATCAATAAAACAGAATCAGCCATCCGATTAACACACCTTCCAACAGGAACGGTTGTTGAATGTCAAGATGGTCGGTCTCAGCACAAAAATCTAGAAAAAGCAATATCCGTCTTACGTTCTCGACTGTATCAAGCAGAATTAGAGCGGGTACATAATGAACGAGCGGCTCAGCGAAAAACCTTGGTTTCATCAGGGGATCGTTCCGCAAAAATCAGAACTTACAATTATCCCCAAGGTAGGATTACCGATCACCGAATCAATAAAACGATTTATAATTTATCAGTTTTCATGAATGGAGATATACAGGAAATGATTGACGCATTAAAAATGGCTGAAAATGCTGAAAAACTCAAAGGAGAATAAAATGACAAGAGAAGAATTAATTGATCAAATTAAACGAAAAAAAAGTTTTTTATGCATTGGTTTGGATCCTGATTTATCCAAAATACCTACTCATTTATTAAGCGAAAAAGACCCCATATTTGCTTTTAATAAAGCGATTATTGATGAAACCCACGATTTAGCTGTGGCCTATAAGCCAAATACTGCATTTTATGAATGCCATGGAGCGAAAGGATGGGAAACACTTCAAAAAACCATTGAATATTTGCCAAAAGATGTCCTTTGTATTGCTGATGCCAAAAGAGGAGACATTGGAAATACTTCTACCTATTACGCCAAAACATTTTTTGAGACATTGAATTGTGATGCTGTAACCGTT
>CAIUSK010000315.1 GCA_903901805.1 uncultured Flavobacteriales bacterium | reverse complement strand
CCATTGTTGGGGAGTTGGGTTAACACCATTTAATGCTGTCTTCCCCCATCCTTCTCCTTGCACAAAAAAGGAACTCGATGCATCAGAAGATTTTTCTCCTTCATTATACTTCTCATTAAACCAAGCAGATTTCTCAAACAACACAAAATCAGCTGGTGAATAAGCTGTAACATTTACATCTGATTGAACCTGGATACGCTTATTAGTAGTTAGGTTATTCCATGTGAAAAAATACTGAATCGTATCATTGTAAAGGCTATACTTAGGATTGCCCAACCAAGAAGGATTATCATAAAGCGTGGAATCTAGCCATCCATCATTGCGTGTTGCATAGAATAAAATATAATCTCCCGGATTGATTGAATTGTCTCCTCCATCCTCCACATGAATAGGTAATTCTTTTTCACGACCAAACAATTGAATATTTGCTGATTGAAAATCAGTCGTAACAATACCTGCAGCTTGAAGTGTAGAATAATCTATCTTGTAAATACCCGATTGAACCACTGGAAACGCATAATATTTCTGATTATAATTAATCCATTCATTACCATAGCTTTGGGCAATTGAAATCCCATTTATGATTAAAAATAAAATGAATAAGATGTTTCTCATTTCATCGCGTTCTTTGGTTTATCTAATTTTAGTCTAAGGGAAATAATATGGGAATATAATGCAACTGAAGCATCACCAATATCTGTAAATGCATAATCCAAATGAAACCCTTTAATAGCAACACCTAATCCAATATTAGGTTGTAGATTAAATTTCTTAGTTTCATCGAGTTCTGTGGTATACTGCATATTTGATATACCTGCACGAATTTTTACAAATTCTTTGAACCCAATTTGAATTCCCGCATGTGGGTCGATAGAAAATGGCTTGGCACTTATTACCGTATTACGACGTCCATCTGTAGTGATATCAAAATCAATTTCTCCACTTAAATTAAACCCTCCCTTTCCAATTGGTAGATTTCCCGCAACACCAAGTATCATTTTAGGTAAGGTGATTTCTAAACCATTTTGAGGAATTTCATTTCCCGTGTTTAAAAATACATTTTTCGTTTCTTCATCTAAAGTAAAAGTCCAAGCGTTAAAAGTAGATGTTGCATCGCGCAGCATAGCGCCAAGTTTCAATCGTGGGTTCACCTGATATTGCCATCCAGCGTCTAGACCAAAGCCCCAAGACCGAGCAAAATCACCCACTTTTCTATAAATCACTTTAGAGGATCCACCAAGTGTCATTCCTTCAATTGGCAATTTTCGAGCGTAGGAAAAAATAAACGCATAATCACCCGCCGAAAAAGAAGAAACATTGTCGTAATTAATATTACCGTTATTATCAATTAATTGGGTGGTATTTGGTATATCGTCAACACCAAATCGAATTGCTGTGAAAGCCATAGCACTCTTCTCATTGATGGTGTGTGCTAAGCTAAGTTGATCATATTTAGCAATTCCAGCAAAGTACTCAGCATGCATGAAATTAACTTCTAACCACTTATTCACCCCTAAAAGTCCTGCGGGATTCCAATAGGAAGAGCTGGCTCCGGAAGTCTGTGCAACAAAGGCATTACCCATACCCAAAGCGTCTGCACCAACTCCAATTGCTAAAAATTCATTCGAATATTTAGGTGCAATTGAGTTATTTTGAGCGACAGATAAACTGGCTACTGAAAGTAAAAGGATAATTAGGGCTCTAGTCTTCATTCAAGAAAGTTTTACAAGTAATAACACACCAATTTCTAAAAAATTGTGTACTTTTCCCAACAAATGTAAATTTAAATTAAATTACTGAATTATCGCGTTCCTATGAATATTTTACGAAACCCAATAGTCAATATTCCAAATTTACTCACCGCGTCTAATTTCCTGTGTGGCATCGCAAGTATTACCTCTTGTTTTGCTGGAAGAATGGATTATTCTATTATTTTTATTGGGATTGCCTTGATTTGCGATTTTTTGGACGGTTTCACAGCGCGTTTACTCCATGTTTCAAGTGAATTAGGGAAGCAATTGGATTCGCTTGCTGATGTGGTTTCATTTGGTGTAGCACCTGGAATTATCATGATGAGTATGATATCGGTATTTATACAAAACTTTCAAGCTACTGCTTTAGTAACCGATTTAACAGCTAATTCATTTATTCATTACCAAACTCAAAGCTGGCTAAATGCAGTTTTTCACGATATCCCTAATGATTTTGATGCATCAATCAAATACTTGCCCTTGGTTTCATTACTCATACCTGCCTTGTCTTTATTCCGATTGGCCAAATTTAATAT
>CAIUSK010000314.1 GCA_903901805.1 uncultured Flavobacteriales bacterium | reverse complement strand
TCACAAAAAATTAAAAAATAATAATTATGATAATAATAAATAAAATTTATGATAATGGATTTAGTCAATCCAAATCCTAAAAGAACTTGATTGATCAGAGTTTATAGAACTTAATTGTTGAACAGAATATGTTAGGTAAAAAAATCGTTGAACTTCTGGAAGTTGTAATTGGTTGATTTTTCCTTCTCGAATGAATGTTATTTCCTTAATGTCTCCGTCAAAATACGAAAACCAGGATTCGATATCATTAGTTAGTACAAATCCATTTACCGCGATGATTTCATCGCCAATGCGCATGCCTCCCAATTCTGCAGGACCCCCCGGATACATTGCCGTAAGGTAGAATGATTTACCTAATGGAAGTAATTTCATTCCCAGTCTTCCTTCCGAATAAAGGGATGAAGGTTTGTGGAATAACTCTAATCCTAAATAATTCAGAGATTCAGTTAAAATAGATTCATAAGGTTGAGTACCATGGACAAAATCATTGAAAAAAGATTCAAAAGAAATTCCTGCAACGTTTTCAAGTGTTGATTGATAGTCCTTTTCTGTAATTCCCTTTCCTCGCAGAGCGAAATCGAAATACAAACGCTTCATTACTTCGTCTAGTCCATATTTATTTTGCGTAGCTTGTCTTATTTTCACATCCGTTACAAAAGCTAATAAACAGCCTTCGGTATAAATAGAAACTTTTCTACCCGGTGCACCAGGAACATATCCATCCAACCATGTGTCGAAGGAAGATTGTGCAACCGAATAATTGAATCGAGCAGGATTATCAAAGTGCTTTTGCAGTTGATTATTGAATTCATTCAAATATTGTTCAAGGGTAAAAACACCACTTTTTAACAGGAAAAGATCCCCCATATAAGTAGTGATCCCTTCATAGATGTAACCAAGTTCTGAATAATTTTCTTTTTTGAAATCATACGGCAACATAACCTGTGGTCGCAAAGCTTTCACATTCCATGTATGATATAACTCATGGGAAGAAACGCCCAGCAATTCTTTGTATAAGCTTTTGAAAACCTCATAGGTTGGGCCTAAGGTGATTACGGTACTTTTACAATGTTCTACGCCGTGATACGCTTTGTTTGGAAGGATTTGTATCAAGAAATGATATTCAGTTACCGGAAATTCGATAAATTTCTCAATTTGTTTTTTAGAAAAAGCTTCAAAATCAGGTAAAAGTCGATCCCAATCCGGCTTAATTTCACCATTGAACCAAACATAAAATTGAGTGTTGTTTACCTGATATTTCTCGACTTGTAATAACGGAGAACAAATAAAAGGTGAATCGGCCAATTCATCAAAATGTGCTGCTTTTCGTTTTGTTCCAATGCCCTCCAACGAAGTTGCTATTTTCCACGTTTCAGGAATGGATAGCTCTATTTCACAAGGTAAATGTTGACTTTCCTCCGTATAAACACAGCAATTTATCGGATTAACATATAATTGATTATCAGATAGAAAAGTGGATCCAGCATTTAATTCAACTGCATAATACGCATATTCAACTGTAATATAAGTTGTTTCATTAGTTTCAACTTCCCAGGTGTCTTTATTGATTTTTTGAAATGAAAGTGCTTTTTTCTGATCGTTGTAAATACGAAATTGGTTAATGTTTTTTGCAAAATTACCTAGTTCATACCTACCCGGCCTCCATGATGGCAAATGAACCAGCGTACATGCTTTTGAAACTGGAATTTGAACATGGATATGAACATATTGTTTGTTTCGTTCTAGGGCAGAAAAAGTATATTTAACAACAGTTTCCATGTGATTCATTAAACGTATAACTCTTCTTGTAGTTGACTGATTTTATCGTCGGCCAAGTAGTCGTCATAAGGCATCATTTTATCAATAATTCCGGTTGGTGTCAATTCAATGATTCGATTGGCAGCTGTGTTTACTAATTCGTGGTCATGAGAAGTAAACAATAGCACACCCGGAAAATCGCGCATGGCATTGTTTAACGCGGTAATTGATTCCAAATCTAGGTGATTGGTTGGTTCATCCATGATGAGTAAGTTCGCTTTGGCCAACATCATTTTCGACATCATACAACGTACTTTTTCGCCTCCGGATAATACATTTGCTGTTTTCAAGGCTTCTTCACCTGTAAATAACATTCTACCTAAAAATGTACGCAAGTACACTTCTTCTCGTTCCTCGTCGGTTTGAGCATATTGTCTTAACCAATCAATTAGTGCAATTTTATCCTCAAAATACTCGTGATTGTCATTTGGAATATAGGCCGTTGAAATGGTTGTACCAAAGGTGAATTCTCCTGTGTCAGCCTTCATTCTACCATTTAATATTTCGTAGAAGGCAGTTAATGCTACTGAGTTTTTTGAAATAAAAGCAATCTTATCTCCTTTGTTTACGGTAAAATTAACACCTGTAAATAACTGAACACCTTCCTCCGTTTTTTTAGATAAATTCTCAACGGTTAAAATTTGATTTCCCGCATCGCGTTCTTGGTGAAAAGTAATCCCTGGATACCTTCTAGATGAAGGTTTTATTTCTTCTAAATCTAGGTTGTCAAGCATTTTTCGTCTACTCGTTGCTTGTTTAGATTTAGCGGCATTGGCAGAAAACCGAGCAATAAACTCCATTAATTCTTTTTTCTTTTCCTCTGCTT
>CAIUSK010000313.1 GCA_903901805.1 uncultured Flavobacteriales bacterium | reverse complement strand
GTAAAGGAACCATTTGTAATATGGGTGCTGAAATCGGTGCAACAACTTCAACATTTGGCTACGATGAATCCATGAGAAGGTATTTGAATGCAACAGGACGGGAGGAAGTGGTGAAAGCAGCGGATGCAATTGCAGAACATTTAACAGGTGATGCTGAAGTATATGCTAATCCACAACACTATTTTGATGAGGTGATTGAGATTGATTTGAATGAATTGGAGCCGCATGTAAATGGACCATTTACGCCAGATCGTGGAACACCAATATCTAAAATGCGTGCTGAAGCAGAAGCAAATGGATGGCCTACCAAAGTGGAATGGGGTCTAATTGGTTCTTGTACAAATTCATCTTACGAAGATTTGGCAAGAGCTTCGTCAATTGTACAACAAGCAGTTGATAATGGAATTGAGCCAAAAGCAGAATTTGGAATCAATCCTGGATCAGAACAAGTACGATATACTGCAGAACGCGATGGGATTTTGGAAGCATTTGAAAAAATGGGAACAAAAATCTTTACCAATGCATGTGGACCTTGTATTGGCCAGTGGGATAGGGAAGGAGCCGAAAAACAAGAGAAAAATACAATCGTTCATTCGTTTAATCGTAACTTTTCAAAACGCGCGGATGGAAATCCAAATACACACGCATTTGTTACTTCTCCAGAAATGGTTGCTGCTCTTGCAATTACAGGTGATTTAGGGTTTAATCCACTCACTGATACAATTACCAATTCCAAAGGTGAACAAGTTAAATTAACGCCTCCTGTTGGAGACGAACTTCCAAAAAGAGGTTTTGCCTATGAAGATAACGGTTTCCAAGCTCCTGCCGAGGATGGAAGTGCAATTGAAATTAAAGTGGCACCAGATTCTTCGAGATTGCAATTGTTGGATAATTTCCCAATTTGGGATGGGAAAAATATTGAGAATGCTCGTTTGCTGATCAAAGCAAGAGGAAAATGTACAACGGATCATATTTCCATGGCCGGACCTTGGTTGAAATACCGTGGGCATTTGGATAATATTTCAAATAACTTATTGATTGGTGCTGAAAATGCTTTCAATGGTAAAGCTAATCAGGTTAAAAATCAATTAACAGGTGAATACGGAGAAGTTCCTGCGGTTCAAAGAGCCTATAAAGCAGCTGGAATCCCTTCTATTGTTGTTGGTGACCAAAACTATGGTGAAGGTTCGTCTAGAGAACACGCGGCTATGGAACCAAGACATTTGGGCGTTTGCGCGGTGATTGTGAAGTCATTCGCACGTATTCACGAAACAAACTTAAAAAAACAAGGAATGCTTGGATTAACGTTTGCTAATGAGGCGGATTACGATAAAATTCAAGAAAATGACACCTTTAATTTCGTTGATTTAGTAGATTTTGCTCCTGGAAAAACCATAACACTTGAACTATGTCATGATACAGGTAAAAAGGAATCAATACAACTGAATCATACCTATAATGCACAGCAAATTGATTGGTTTAAAGCAGGTTCAGCACTGAATTTGATAAAACTTACTCAGAATTAATAAAATTTCCCTACAT
>CAIUSK010000312.1 GCA_903901805.1 uncultured Flavobacteriales bacterium | reverse complement strand
TTTTTTGTTTGATAGAAAGAAAAATCAAGCCCGCCATCGTTGAAAAAAAAGTAGCAATTAAAATGGGCATGAATACAACCGTTGGGTCTTTTGACATAGCTCCACTCCGGTAGGCTAAAATACTCACTGGAATAATTGTAAGTCCGGATGTGTTTAATACCAGAAACATAATTTGAGCATTGCTAGCAGTTTCTTTGTTTGGGTTGAGTTCTTGCAAATAATTCATTGCCTTCAATCCAATTGGTGTAGCTGCATTATCTAGCCCTAGCATATTGGCACTATAATTCATCATTATTGCTCCTTGTGCCGGATGATCTTTTGGTATTTCAGGAAATAATTTGCAGAAAAGCGGATTCACCAATTTAGATAACAAGTTCACAACTCCTGATTTTTCACCAATATTCATTATCCCCATCCATAAACAAAGAGCACCTACTAAACCAAGAATTAATTCGAACCCATTTTTAACGGAATCAAATAATGCTTGAACAATTACCTTAAAAATTTCAGTGTCTTGCAGAAAAACGAATTTCCCTACTCCCATTATCATGGCAATAACAAACATGGCAATCCATAATCTATTTAATAGCATGGCCTTAGTTATTTATTCCCTCGCAGGATCTATCGATTCCTTGAACGTAATTTTTGATCATATCAATTTCCTTTGCGCTTTCACTTCCAAGGAAACCTTTGATGTCAGAATAGGACACGTTTTTAACGTAATTATCTAGATAATAGCTAGATAAAGGCATATAGGACCAATGCCAAACTTCTTGGTTATAACCCGAACGTTTGGTCGATTTTTTATCTGAGTATACTTGGCAAAAGCCAAATTTGGATGCGTTTTCAACCAACCATCTGTATACTTTTTTTCCTTTTCCATCCTTGAAATAATCTTCATCTACCGAATTGATATCCATGTCTGTGCCCCAATGATGTCGAGAAGTGGAGGGCATGGAACTAAAAGTCAAAATCTTTTTAGCATTTGCGGCTTTTTCTTTGATCTTTTTTTCGTTGTCTTTCCATTTTCGTTCCCAAATTTTCTTTTGATCTTCAAAATTGCGTGTTCCTGAAACTATTTTTAGATCAATATCATCCTTTTGAGCGGCTTCGGCCATTTTTACAAATGCTTCGTATGTTTTTTTCTGCAAATAGATTTCTTTATCACTCCATTTACTGCCAACCAACTGAAAACGTTCGTCTTTTTTGTAGTCAAACTTACCCAACAGAAAATCTTTTGAAATATCTGGATTTGACATAACAGGAGAACTTTCTTCTTGCGGTTTTCCCGGTCCCTTGTCGTATTCTTGTTCCTTGATTTTAAATTCACATGAACTAAATAATATAAAAAGGCTTAGTATAAATAGGTATTTCATTAATGGCAGCTTTTATCAATTCCGTTTACGTAATCTTCAATTGATTTGAGTTTGGGTGCTAATTCACTTGCTTGAAACCCTTTCACCTGTTTGTAGGTAATCAATTCCTCGTATTTTTTCAAGTAATGCGAAGATATTGGAATGTATGACCAATGCCATTTTTCCATTTCATATCCGGTTCTATCAGAGTTTTTCTTATCCGTGTATACTTGACAGAACCCAAATTTTGCCGCATTTTTCTTCAACCAAGTATATTCTTTTAATCCTTGGCCAGATGCAAAATAACTATTTTCCAAACTATTAATATCCATATCCGTTCCCCAATGATGGCGAGACGTTGTGGGCATGGAACTATAGAGCAGAATTGTTTTAGCGGCTTTCAGGCTGTCCATCGTTTTGATGTTTGTATTCCATTTCCTTTCCCAAATAGCTTTCTG
>CAIUSK010000311.1 GCA_903901805.1 uncultured Flavobacteriales bacterium | reverse complement strand
TCGGTATGATTTGTGGTGAAGAAATGAAACTATCTGTTTTTGATTCGGGGAAATATCTTGTAGAATTCGAGCGCAATCAGGAGTAAATGCAAACTTTTTTAGATCGTAATTGTTTCAAAAAATATGAAAAACGTTTTATCATTTCTTTTTCTGCTAACCTGGGTTGGTGTTTCTGGCCAAAAGTATTCTGTAACTGTCAATGCTACGGGATTTCCTGATAATGTTGGACAAGCATACTTAGGGATTTATCGAGCTCAAGACGATTTTCCTGTAATAAATAAACAATATGTTGGAAAAGTAGTTGCCATTTCAGGAAATAAGGCATCATTAATGTTTACGCAACTTCCCAAAGGAAATTATGCGGTAGCGGTGTTTCATGATCGCAATAAAAACGGCAAACTCGACACAAATTTATTTGGAGTTCCAACGGAAGAGTATGGGTTTTCTAACAATGCACGAAATACTTTTTCTGCACCCAGCTTCAAAGATGCTTCTTTTACAGTAGATGGAAATAAAACGATCTCCATCACGATCAAATAGTTAAAATTGAAAATAAATAAACGGTTGTACGGTAGCGCTTTTGAATTGAAGCATCACTTGAATGATTACCAGAAATAAGAGAACCAAAAGCAGGTAATCCAATTTTGCGAAATAATCATATATGCTTTTCTTCCAAGAATCTTTCAGCAAGGTTGCTCCATAACCAAATACCATTAAAACCAAAATCCAAAAATGGGTTTGATAAATGGCTTCCACCATTTTCCACTCAAATCCAGCGAATAAATTGGAATAGATAATAAACGAATCACTTAGTGAATTGGCCCTGAATGGAACCCAAAGTAAAGCAACCACCGAGAAGGTAAGTCCCCACGAAAAAGCAGTAAACCAAGACGTATTCATCCACTCTTTTCGAGGATAACGCAAGCTTAATTTATGAATAATCAATAACAGCCCATGTCCTGCGCCCCAAAACACAAACTTCCAATCAGCACCATGCCAAAAACCACCTATCAACATGGTCACAAATAAGAAAAGTAGTTGCTTTTGAAACCCTTTTTTATTTCCTCCTAGCGGTATGTATATATAATCGCGTAGCCAGCTAGACAACGAAATGTGCCACCTGCGCCAAAAATCGGTTATGTCAAAAGACTTATAGGGTGATTCAAAATTGGTGCATAAGCGATATCCCAGCAACAAAGCTATTCCAATTGCCATATCTGTATACCCACTAAAATCACAAAATATTTGTAAGGTATAAGCCAACACTGCAAAAACAGATTCTGTGGCCGAAAAACTGGAAGGGTCAGAAAAGACAATGTCGGAATATTGTGCCACATAATCTGCAATGATTGCTTTTTTTACAAATCCTTTTAAAATCAGAAAGGAGGCTTCTTTTAAATCCTTTTTTCGAATAGTCAGTTTACGCTTTAATTGGGGCAAGAAATCGGCGGCCCTAACTATTGGTCCTGCCACCAAATGAGGGAAAAAAGTCATGTACAACAAATAATCCTGGTATTTGGGTAGTTTGATTTTTGATTTGTAGATATCTACCAAAAAGCTAATCGATTGAAAGGTATAAAAGGAAATTCCAATAGGTAAAATTAATTGCGAGAGGTGATATTGTTGCCCACTCAATGCTCCGAAATTCTCCAGAAAGAAATTTTTGTATTTGAAATAAAGTAAAAATGATAAACTGAATAGTATACCGGAAATCAACC
>CAIUSK010000310.1 GCA_903901805.1 uncultured Flavobacteriales bacterium | reverse complement strand
AATTCTTTTATTTAGTCTTTTTGAAGTTACTAATTACCTAAAAAAAACGGGCAGAATATTACTTTAATTATGAACCACGTTATTGTTCAAATCTAAACTGATCAAAAAATAAGACATTAAAAAACTAAATATATTAAAGTATTAAGCGAACTTAACTAACTTTGATAAAAAAATGGGTACCATATTAATTGTTGATGACGAGGACGATATCAGACAAATATTGGCCTATAACCTAATAAAAGAAGGGTTTACCGTGATGGAGGCATCGCGTGGTGATGAAGCTTTGTCATTAATCAATCAGCAAAAGCCAGACTTAATTCTACTTGATGTTATGATGCCTGGTATGGATGGCATAGAGGTCTGCGAAGCGATTAAAGCAAATCCAGCTAACAATTCAATCATTATTTGTTTTTTGACTGCTCGAAGCGAAGACTATAGTCAAATAGCGGGATTAGATGTTGGCGGAGATGATTACGTAACCAAACCAATCAAGCCAAAAGTACTGGTTAGTAGAGTACATGCTTTATTACGAAGACGAGAAGATTCAACTGTAAAAAAGGCAGAATTAACTGATTTTACTATTAATCGCGAAAAGTACATCATTGAAAAAGATGGAAAAGACCTTCGCTTACCTCGAAAAGAATTCGAACTTCTTGCTTTATTGGCAAGCAAACCTGATTACGTATTTAAGCGAGAAACAATTCTCGAAAAAGTGTGGGGAACAGATATCGTAGTGGGAGACAGAACCATAGACGTTCACATCCGAAAACTACGTGAAAAATTAGGTGAACAATATATCTATACCGTAAAAGGAATTGGATATAAATTTACCTGGGGAAATTAACCTTACTGCTTCACAAGTTTTTTGGTTATCAGATGACCATCGTTGAATTTAACTGAAATAAAATAGGCACCACTAGATAAAGACTGATCAAAATTGATTAGCGTACTAGAAGCGTTTATTTTTTTATTTTGAATAATCTTTCCTGTTATGTCAAATAGAATTATTTCATTGGCTCCCTGCGTATTAACAACGATTTGCTCAGTAAATGGATTTGGAAAAACTGTGAAATCATTCCAATTTGCAAACTCAATACCCGCTTGACTTACACAAAATTGCAAAGATGTCTGATTTCCAAAATCGATATTTGCTTCAGGTAAATTTGCTAAGGTATCTGTGTTATATAAAATAGATACACTTCCATCCTGTGCACAAAAAACTCCTCCAAACAATCCATCACCGTAACTATCCATAATTACATATGTGTAGCAACCATAATTTAAACACCAAGGATCCATTGTTACTAAACCAGGTTGGTTATCAGAATACCCCGAACCAGAGTAAATCGCGCTTCCTGTTGAGTTTTGTAATTCCCATGTTGTTTCAGTTCCATAACAATCCAATGTTAAATTCAATTGAACGGATTGTCCACCAATGACAACATTGAAACTGGCACTAACAACATTATTATTTGTGTTTTCATCAACCAATCCAGCATT
>CAIUSK010000309.1 GCA_903901805.1 uncultured Flavobacteriales bacterium | reverse complement strand
TATCCAATAAATTATTGTGATGGAACACCGGTTAATGAAGTTTGTCCGCTTTCATTAATTAACGTAATTACCTCTGAAAACATGGTTGTTTTTCCAAACCCAGCTACTGATGAGATTACCGTAACACTACATGATAACGACAGTCATTCTGTAATTATCAAAGATATGATGGGAAGAGTCGTTTTTGAAAGTGATGATGTAACAGGTTCAATAAAAATTAATGTAACAGTTTTAAAATCTGGAAATTACATAGTGATTGTAGATAACCTTCACACTACAAAATTGATTAAAAACTAACTTTTCAACTTATGAAACTAGGGATTATTGGACTCTTGTTTTTATCTAGCACTTCATTTGGTCAGACCATTCAACCTAAAATGGAAACCAAAACGAGCACAACAAAAGAAACGGATAAAAAAGTAATAACAGCTAAGCCAATTAGTGAATCTAATTCGATGAATAAACCAAGTTCAAAAGATAGAATACGGGTTACAAAACAACCTGTCAAAAAAGAAGTTGAAATTAGTGAACCGATAAAAAATGATTAATAGAATACTCATCTGTATCTTTTTTTCATCTCTTTTTGGTGGGGTTTCTGCCCAATCTTTTGCAGAGGGATTTGAGAATGTAGCAACTTTAACCGATTGGTATATTCAAAACAATAGTGATTCTCCTGATTTAGATTGGGGTGCGGGAGATTTAACCGTTTTCCCTGCTCAAGCAGGTACAACCGGATCGTATCTCTCGGTGAATTATCAAAGCACTATTTCTAACACACCGGCAACAATAAGCAACTGGTTATTTGCACCAACGCGTACATTAAATAATGGTGATATTATTTCGTTCTACACAAGAACAGCGGGTGGAACTCCCGTTTATCCTGACCGTTTGGAGGTACGATTAAGTACCGCTGGTAATGGATTAGATTGTGGTGCATCAGTAACAAGTGTTGGGACATTTACAACCTTACTTTTAACGATTAACCCTACCTTAAGTACTTCTGGATACCCTCAAGCATGGACGCAATATACCGCAACCATTTCAGGACTTTCTGCACCCACAAATGGTCGCATTGCTTTTAGGTATTTTGTAACAAATGGGGGTCCAAATGGGGCTAATTCTAACTTCATAGGTATTGACTCTTACACCTACACTTCTGTTGCCTCACCTCCTTCAAATGATCAATGTGCGGGTGCAATATCTTTAAATCAAGGTACATCTTGTAATCTAACGAACGGTTCGGTTGCATACGCCACAGAATCTCAAGTTGGTTGTACTGGAACAGCAAATAACGATGTTTGGTATAAATTTACTGCCAATACAACAAGTGCTTCAATTTTAGTCAATGGGAGCGCTTCCTTTGATGCAATTTATGAAGTTTTCAATGGAAATTGTGCAAATCTTACGTCTTTAAGCTGTGTAGATGCTGGTGTTGAGGGGGAAAATGAATCTGGTGTTCTAAACAATTTAAATATTGGGCAAACGTATTACATACGCGTTTACGATTGGTTGGACGATATCCCTAATACATTAACTTTTGGGATTTGCGTTGAACAGTTTACACAATGTTCTTTACAACAACCTGTGGGTTCACTACCAGAGACAGAACTTTGTGGAATCGATGCCAATGGAGGTTGTAGTTCTACGCCTAATCTTTATCAACCAATAACCTGTGGAGAAACTATTTTTGGAAGTGCATGGGCAACAAACGGAAGTAGAGATTTAGACTGGTATCAATTTCAATTAGTAGAACCAGGAACTGTCACTTGGTCAGCCAAAGCTGAATTTCCATATAATCTTTATATTGTTGATATTACCAATTGTGCTAATCCCGTAATTTTGGCTACAGCTAGTTTTATGGCGTGTCAAAACGGTTCCATATCATACACATTGAATACGCCTGCAAATTATGCAGTATTAATTGCTCCCAATACGTTTAATGGCTATGCGTGTGGAACAACAAACGATTATTGGGCCACTTTAACATTACCCATAACACAAGCTACCCTATCTAGTTCGCAAAATTTCATTTGTGCTGATGATACATCAATAATTTCAGGAAATTTACCCGGAATTTATGACTGGTATTATGTTGGAGATTCACAAAGCACATCAACCGGTAATGTGTTTAATTTATCAAATGAACAAGATCTTTATGCCAATTACACAAATGGCAATGGCTGTAAGGGTAACACGGATACAGTATCAATTACAGTGTTTCCCCTAGACGATGCCACTTTTTATTATCCAACAAATACGGTGTGTGTAAATTCCCTAAACCTTGTGCCCACCATCGTAATGATTCCGCCTTTTGGTTATTTTAGCTCCAACCCCCCAAATTTGGTGTTTTCAGATAACTTTCTAGGTGAAATTGATATGACTCAGGCAATCGAAGGAAATTATATGATTACTTTTCAAACAGACGGTATTTGTCCTAATTCTTATTCACAATACCTCACTATAACATCGAATCCGTCTGCAGAATTTTCTTATGAAGATTCACTGATATGTAATTCAGCTGCAATTCAATCTGTGCTATTAAATTCGAACTCATCAATTGGTGTGATTAGTGCCAACTCAACGCTTTTAGATATTGATCCAAATACAGGCGATATAAACCCTTTGAATAGTTCAAATGGAACCTATTTTGTTTATAATACCATTCCGGCATCTGGAACCTGTTCTGCAGTTGTAGACTCTTTTAAAGTTCAAATTATTGGTCCATTAATCAACTTCCCAGCAATTGATACACTTTGTCCAAATGAACCACTTTTCGATTTATTTGCTACCCCAGTTGGTGGATTCTTTACTGGTGTCTCAGTTACAAACAACCAATACGATGCTTCCATTGGCTCATCCATAGTTACCTATACAGTAACGGATCAATACAATTGTAGCGGATCAAAAACACAAGCAATTACAGTTGAACCCACTCCTAATCTCACTTTTGGAACATACCCTGATCAATGTGCTGAATCCGATCCTTTAGAGTTGAATCTTGGATTACCTTCTGGCGGATATTATTCTGGATTAACTGTAGCAAATAATTCTTTTGTTGTTGCTAATGCAGCCGTTGGAAGTAATTCCTTTTATTATGTTTTCACCTCCAGCAATGGTTGTACTGACTCTATTCAAGGAATTGTTATCGTGCGTGAAAATCCATCTATTACTTTTGAAGCCCCTGCATCCACTTGCGATACAACAACAAGCATTATACTTGGTGGAGCAACCCCGGCAGGAGGAGTTTTCACAGGACCTGGTATAACAGATGGTATTTTCTTCCCCTCCTCAGTTGGTATTGGAACATATTATATTTCTTATACTGTAACGATAAACGGCTGTAGCTCAACGTCTGATCAAACTATTACAGTTGATAACTGCGCAGGAATAAACGAAAATGACCTGCTCTTTATAATTTCACCGAATCCATCAAATGGAATTGTTTCCATTCAAAGTGCGCTAAAACTTGATCAAATTCAATTTTTATCCATTGAAGGAAAACTAGTTAAAGATATTGCGGCCATTGAGTCCAATTCGATAACTATTGACAATTTAATTCCTGCCACTTATTTTGTGATTTTAAAAGCAGGTGGATTAACTTTTCACTATCAATTGATTGTTCATTAAACATGAATTTACGTATTTATCCTAAAAAGTGGTGGGTAACTTTATTACTGCTTTTCTCTACGCTTCCCTCTTTTGGACAGTTAAAACAAATCGATCACCATGCTTATGATGACTGGAAAAAGCTAGAAAAACAAAAGGCATCACGAACTGGATCATGGATCAGCTATGAAATAAACCCACTCAAAGGAGATGGGTTTTTATACTTTTACAATCAGACCTCAGCTAAACTTGATTCCATTCAACGGGGAAAGGATGCTAGTATTTCTTTTCAGGAGGATTTTATTGCATACAAATTAACTCCTGGTTATGATACTTTGCGATCATGTGAATTAAAAAAATCAGATAAAAAAAAGTGGCCAAAAGATACGCTTTGTATTTTCTTGCCAGCCAAGGATTCAACCTTAAAAATCCCAAAACTCAAAACATTTTCAGTTGGCGAAGAATCAAATCTACTGGTCTATACGACAGAAAAAAACGAGATGAAAACTCCGGCTAAAGACAAAAAATGGCGCTGTAAAAAAAAGAAAATAACCAAAGAAACACCATCAGATGGATTTCCTTTTTATATTTTCAGTGGAGATAAAGGTCAATTACTTCAGGATGTAAATGTTACGGAATATTCAATCTCCAAAAAAGGGAATTATGTAGCCTACATACAGCACCAAAAGGAAAAGGTAGACTCTTGTAAATTAATACTTTATAACACAAAGGAAAGAACGAAAAAAACGATTATATCTGCAAAAACAAAGATTCAATTGCCCGTATGGAATGAGACTGAATCAAAAATGGCCTTTTTATTTTCCAGCGATACAGCCAAGATAAAACAACATCAACTAGCATTAGTCGATTTATTGACGCTGAACTCAACAATATACGGCGATACGACAGATACCTTTTTCGGAAAGAATCATGGGATTTCAGAACACAGAAGTCCTCTTTTTACGAAAAATGATCAGTTTTTGTTTTTTGGAAAATCTTCACGAACAGAACCGGAAAAAAAAGATACTCTAATCGATTCTGAAAAACCAAAATTGGATATTTGGCATTACAAAGACCAAAATATTCAGCCAAACCAACTAATCAATTTAAAAAGAGACGAAAAACGAAATCAACTTTGTCTCCTAAACTTGAAAACGAATAACATGATTGAGTTATCCAACGATACCCTCGATGTTGAACCCAATACTAATTTACTTGGAAATTATTTGCTTGGTCAGTCAAATGAAAAATACAAAATTGAAGCTCAATGGAGCTCACCATCACGATCTGATTTTTACCGAATATCTACAACGGATGGCAGCCATGAACCCATAATTAATGGCGTTTATTATCCTGGATACCTCTCCCCTAGTGGAAATTATTTTAGTTATTTCGAACCGGATAAAAAGGAATATCACTTAGTTTATTTGAATAAAAAAAAGGATGTTTGTGTGTCATGTACCGAAAAAAACACCAATTGGGTTGAAGATATTAATGGTATGCCTATGAAGGCAGGACCCATTGGAGACGTAGGATTTACCACTAACGAGGAGGGGTTTGTTTTCCGGTCTGAATTTGATGTGTGGAATTTCGATATCAATCAAGAAACGTTAAGTTGCCTGACAGATAAACAAGG
Organism: uncultured Flavobacteriales bacterium; assembly: GCA_903901805.1. Classification (GTDB taxonomy): domain Bacteria; phylum Bacteroidota; class Bacteroidia; order Flavobacteriales_D; family Crocinitomicaceae; genus UBA952. The sequence continues at coordinate 1,396 of CAIUSK010000309.1, read as the reverse complement.
AGAGCAAACCAAAATTCGATTACAACCATCAATGTGGAACAGCGACTCCGTATATATTGATTTCGATAACTTATACTTCAAAGGATTTAATACACTTTCCAAAAACGAATCAATCTACCAATTCATTGAGCATGATGGACATAGGGATTTAAAACAAGTATTAGGTGGCGATTTTTCTATTCAATACCTGAATAGATCGAAAGATAAAAGCACGATTTTGCTTCGGAAATCGACCGTTAGCAATTATCCCGAACTAACCCTTTTGAATTTGAATTGGGAAAATGAAAAAGTAATTTCTCAAACTAATCCGCAACAAAAAGATTTTGTTTGGTCTACAGTTGAATTAACGAAGTGGAAAAGTTATTCAGGAATAGAATTAGAAGGGTTGATTTACAAACCCACAGATTTTGATGCAACAAAAAAATACCCGTTAATTCTTTATTATTATGAATTGAATTCAGATGGATTATACGATTATCATTCTCCGCGACCAACTGCCAGCATCATTCATCCAACAGAATACGCTTCAGCAGGATATATCGTGTTTATTCCAGATGTGCGTTATAAACCTGGATACCCAGCAAAAGGAGCATTTGATTGCATTATGAGTGGCACTGATCATGTATTGAAATTATACCAAAATATTGATTCAACGCGCATGGGATTGCAAGGACAGAGTTGGGGAGGATATCAATCTGCTCAGTTGATTACGATGACCAAACGCTATGCAGCAGCAATGGCGGGTGCTCCCGTAGGAAATATGTTCTCTGCCTATGGAGGGATTCGATGGGGAAGTGGTTTGAATAGACAATTCCAATATGAAAGCACACAAAGTAGAATTGGAAAAACAATTTGGGAAGCACCAGAACTTTATATTGAAAACTCGCCTTTATTTCATTTACCAAATGTTTCTACGCCCTTATTAATCATGCATAACGATCAAGATGGCGCAGTACCGTGGTATCAGGGAATTGAACTATATACCGGAATGAGGCGCTTAGGAAAACCTTGTTGGTTGCTAAACTATAATGGAGATGATCACAATTTAACGAAACTCGCTAATAAAATCGATTTGAGTATTCGAATGCGACAGTTTTTCGATCATTATTTATTGAATAAACCAATTCCATTATGGATGTCAGACGGGTTACCAGCGATTGAAAAGGGTAAAACACTCAACTATGATTTCAAAAAAGAATAGAAAAAAAGGGTTGACTTTGTTGATACTTTTTTTGTTTCTGACAATCACTATACTTTCACTTCTTCCTGCAAAATCAACGTTGAATTTAGGTAACAAAGATAAATTATCCCACCTTATAGCCTATTTTGTTTTTTCATTCACCGTTTTTCAGCAGTGGAAAATTTCTAGTAGAACCCGTTGGATTTTATTTGTTCT
>CAIUSK010000308.1 GCA_903901805.1 uncultured Flavobacteriales bacterium | reverse complement strand
CATCCAATACCAACTTGGACCCATATCAAAAACAAAACCTTCCGTTTTGAATTGTCTTGCTCTACCACCAATTGTTGTGTTTTTTTCGAGTATTGTTACGTCATTGCCTTCTTTAGCGAGAAAAGATGCTGCTGCTAAACTGGATATTCCAGAGCCAATAACGATGATCTTTTTGTTCATTTAGTTCGCAAGATACGTGTATTCCGGCAATAAATCCATCAATTTTTTTCTTGCGATGAAAATTCTACTCTTAACAGTCCCGATAGGAATACCAAGACGATCTGCAATTTCCTTATACTTAAACCCTTGGAAGTGTAATTCAAACGGAACCTTATATTCTTCGTTTAAACCATTTATTTGACGATTGATGTTTTTTGTGGCTATTATTTCCAAAGGAGTTTCGTTATGACCTGCAGAATTTGAAATAAGGAACAAATCTTTTGAGTTATCGAAAATTGTTCCTGATTTAACTTTTCTGCGGTACTGATTGATGAAAATGTTTCGCATGATAGTGAAAACCCATGCTTTAAAGTTTGTTTGTGGAGTATAATAATTACGATACGTAATTGCTTTTAGCATTGTTTCTTGAGTCAAATCTTGAGCATCTTCTTTGTTTCTTGTGAAGCTCAAAGCAAAAGATTGTAAATTATCTTCCATACCTACCAAAACATCATTAAATTCAACTGTTGACATAACTTCAGGTTTTTGTTTAACTTTTATTCGTCAAACTTAAACATAATTGTTTAAACATTTGATAAAAATCTTAAACAAAATTACATAGAACTCGAAATTAAATCATATATATTTGTTTTTCAGATAGTTACGATATGTATTTTTTTTATGAAAAATCATTTTGGAATATTTGTGTAACCTTTCTCCTATTAATCGATATAATCCATTAGATCAAATCATTTGTATGCACATTAATTTTCTACGTTTTTTTTGCCTTGTCATTTTACTTAGTTCAACTTCAGCAATAGGGCAACAGGAGAATTCGGACATAGATGAAAATTGCCTTAAGCCTTCTAAAAAGGTAATGAAAATGTTGGATAAAGCAAAAAAAATAGGTGATTATTCTAAACGCATTGAGGCTATTGGGGAGGCGATAAAAATGAGTCCAGAAAATGCTTTTTTATATAATTATTATGCTGAAGAGGTTAAAAAAGAGGGAGATAGATTAATTAAGACGGAGTTTACTCCTGATCGAGGTTTGCGCATGCACAAAACGGCTCGACAAGCTTACATAAAGGTTTTTAAATGTTGTTCTAGCTATTCCGGTAAGGTAATTACTGAAATAGTAACTATCTCCTTTCAAAACAAGGACGTTGAAATTGCAGTAGATTGGATGAATAAATATATTGAGAGTAACAATGATTTTATTGAACCGGATTCGGAGTTTGAAGAAACAAAGGGTCTATATCAAAAGTACATGCAACAAATTGAGGAGGAAAAGGCATTTTATTCCAATAAAGTTCCATTCGAATCTAAAATTGTTCAAAATGTAAGCTCTGGAAGTGATGAATACTTCCCAATGATTTCGCCCGATAATGAATTAATGTTCTATACTCGGAAGCTCGATAAACGAAAACTGGGTGATATTAAAGGAAGTATTGTTGAAGAATTTACTTTTTCATCTCGAAAAACGATTAGCTTAGATTTCTCATCTGGAGAAGCGTTGAAT
>CAIUSK010000307.1 GCA_903901805.1 uncultured Flavobacteriales bacterium | reverse complement strand
GGAGGAGATTCATTTCAAGTATATGGCCCAAGTAATCTAACAACTCCAATTCATGGAGTTAGTTGGGCAAACAATACCATAAACTCTATCATTTACTTTGCCCCATCAGCTACAAATTCCGTGTTTTATTTTGGAAACACACTAGATAATAACCCATCCAATCAAGCCAATTGGGTTTCGGGTACTTGTTCTGCTCCTGATAATCAAACTCCGGGGCTACCAAATAATGCTGCTAATGCTACCTTTATTTCATCGCTGAATAATAATTGTGCGGGACCATTGGTTGTCACGCTAATTAGTTCAACGGATGCCAGTAGCTGTCTTTGTAATGGTCAAGCTTCCGTAAATGCATCCGGATCCATCCCAGGCTATACTTATGCTTGGTACAATTCTTCATTTGTTTCAATCGGACAAAACACAGCTTCAGCAACCAATTTGTGCGCTGGCACTTATTACTGCATTGTTAGCTCCTCCATTAATTGTACGGATACACTTTTGGTTACAATTAATAATACGGTAACCTCCATCACCCCATCGTTTAATCCGATTGCGCCGATTTGTGTCGGTGGGACAATAAATCTTCCAATTACCTCCACTAATGGAATTACTGGTTCTTGGTCGCCTGCGGTTGATAATACGCAAACAACAACCTATACGTTTACACCAACTGCTGGGCAATGTGCCACCACAACCACGTTGCAGGTTTCTGTTGGAGTTCCGCAAACGCCTACTTTTGCTACCGTTGGACCGTATTGTGCTGGTGCATCCTTTTCTTTGCCCACCTCAAGCATTGAAGGATTTACTGGTTCTTGGTCGCCTGGAATAAACGCTACCACAACTACCTCATATTCCTTTACTCCCACTAGTGGTCAATGCGCCACAACAGCTAATTTATCTGTTACCATTAATCCAATTCCAACGGTATCTATTTTGGAAAATCCAACCATTTGTGTCGGGCAATCAACGGTATTGACAACCAGTACAAGCATTCCCGGAGGAACTTTTGCCTGGAATCCTGGGGGACAAACAACACCAACGATTACGGTAAATCCTGCATCTTCTACTAATTATACTGTAATTTATACCGTTTCTGGTTGCGCTAGTTTACCTGCTAGTTCAAGTGTAACGGTAAATAACTCGATAATACCACAATTTGCAAGTTGGGGTCCTTTCTGTCAAGATGCGCTTCTTGCCCAAGTTATTTTACCTGAAACATCGATTAACGGAATCACAGGCACATGGAATCCACAAATGGTTTCTACTGCTACAGCAGGAATTTCAACCTATACATTTACACCAACTGCAGGGCAATGCGCTTCCGATTTTCAGTTATTAGTTGAAGTTTTTGCAACTCCTATCATATTTGGAGGGAATGATATCACCATTTGTGCAGGAAATTCAATAACACTTTCAGCAACAGGTGGCGCACAATACACTTGGTCAAATTCCGTTCAAAATGGCATACCATTCCAAGCAGTAAGCTCTACTGTATATACTGTTTCTGCAATTGACGCTAATGGTTGTGAGGGATTTGATACGGTAAATATTACGGTTCTGGAAAGTCCAATTGCGGCATTCGCTCCTGATGTGACTACTGGAATTGCTCCTTTAACAGTTCAATTTACAAATACAAGTACTAACGCCACTTCTTATCTTTGGGACTTTGGAAATGGAAACACATTGGCCGTTTCAAACACAAATACAGTTCAAACTACTTATTTGTCGGCTCAAACGTATGAGGTTTGGTTAGTGGCATCCAATGGTTTTTGTGCGGATTCTGCATTTGCAACAATCATCGTACTACCCGCGGGGGCTCCAGAGATTGTTATTCCGAATGTTTTTACTCCTAATGGAGATGTTACCAATGACGAATGGATTATTCAAACAACCAATATAGCAAGTATTGAAATAGTAATTCTAAATCGTTGGGGGAATGTAATGGCTGAAATCACTGATTTAACTACCGGTTGGGATGGAAAAACAACGAATGGTGATGAAGCAACCGACGGCACCTATTTTTACAAATACACCGCAAAAGCGTTGAATGGAGAGAATCTATCCGGCCATGGATTTCTAACATTGATACGATAAAAACAAGAATCAATTCGTTTTTAAAAAAGAAATTTTTGTTTTGCTTTTCTCTAAGTTTTGATATAAATAATATTCTCCCGCAGCAAGAATAGAAATATCAAATACATAAGAAACAACATTGTTTTGATCCATTATCATTGAAATTGGCTGTATCCATAATTCTGCTCCCGTTGCCGAAATCAATTTCCAATTGTTACCATTAGATGACTTTCCAATTGTTTGAAGATACAAAAGTTGGTTACTTGGATTGGGATAAAACCCTGTAATCAATGAATTTTGATTTTCTTCTACAGAAGCAAAGCGACTACATGGATCTAGAATTGGAACAGAAAAAGGTCCGTGTCCTACACTTGCAACATTTGTTGAAATCAACGTATTATTTCCTGAATTTGAAAAATACGATTTTTGACATGTATTCGCTGCATTTTGCTGATCAATTGTATTAACATAATACCAATCTCCTTGAATTTTATCCATGGTAATATCTAGAATTACAAAACCTTTTTTTGTTAACTCAACATATTTCAAATGAGGATTTTCAAACGTTAATAGTCCACCAACATTGAGAGGAGATCCGGGAGATGTAACACTTGGTGTAACAAATTCAACACCAATTGGAGTATTTCCATTTTCAAGATTAATTGCCCAACTAGTATGAATATCACCCGTGGCAACCACGAAATTATCAATATTATTCTGCTCCAAATGGTTGTATAATCGTTGTCTTTCTGCTGGGTATCCATCCCAACCGTCTGTATTTATGGGAGTGCCTAATGCGTTAATTTCACCCATCATTACTTGATTTCCGAGTACTTTCCATTGTTGTGTTCCCAAACTCAATTCGTCTTTCAACCAATTAAATTGCTCTTGTCCTAATATTGTTCTATTGGTATCATTTATTGTTGCGCTGTTCGCACTCACTTGCTCGTCACGCCCCTCTAATCGAGTATCCAACATAATTAGATTCGCTAAATTACCCCATTTAAAAGATCGAAATATTTGTGTGTTTTCCGGTCCCTTGGGACGTATTGGCAACCATTCAAAAAAAGCACGTTTCCCATTATCTTTTCGTGTATACCAATCACCCTCGTCCGCAGTGTGATTCTCGGCACCATTTACAAATGAATTATTGGCTGTTTCGTGATCATCCCATACACAAATCCATGGAAAATTCTGATGTAATTTTCGAAGTGCATTATCCATGTGATAACTAGAATAACGGAGTCTATATTCGGGTAGTTCAATAATTTCTTGTTCGGGCTCACAAACTCTATCAATACTTGAATTTGGAGCATAACCGCCTGAGGCATATTCGTAGATGTAATCACCAAGCATTAAAACTGCATCTACATCGTTTCGTTCATTGATTGCCTCATATACATTAAAATAACCCGCTTCCAAATTGGCACATGAAACAACGGCAAAACGCACATTATTAACATCGCCAAGGGGTAAGGTTTTGGTTCGACCAACTGGGCTGTATGAACCATTTGATTCAAACTCATAAAAGTAAAAGGTATTGGGAGAAAGTCCTGTAACATCTATCTTAACTGTAAAATCTTTCGTTGAGTCTGTTTGAACAATTCCTTGAGAAACAATAGTTGAAAATGAATTATCTGTGGACACTTTATAATTCACCGAAATACTTTGATTAAAATCTAGTGGGGTTACTCGCGTCCAAATAATCACTCGATCACTCAATGGATCGCCCGATGCAACGCCATGATAAAATGGAGCAATGCATTCAAGAGGGCTAACACTTGTTTGTGCAAATGCTTTAATCGATAAAAGCATTATTGTTATTAAAATTGATTTTTTCATGGTCCAAATATATACTACGTTCATTGAAATCGCATCAACTGTATTTTACTATTTCGTTAAAAATAAAAAAATGATTTTAAATTAAATTAATTCAATCATAATCCAATCTTCAAATACGATTAAAACCCTTTAATCAATTTTGTTCAAAATAAAAACATGCAAATTAGATTCATCTTTTTTATGCTTGCTGGTCTGTTTTCTTTACAAGCAAACTCGCAGTCACTTTTGCGCGGTCCTTATCTGCAGTCACCTACGGAAAATACTATTGTAATTAAGTGGAGAACTAGCGCCAATACCAATTCAAAAGTAATTTTTGGAACCGATAGTAGTAATCTTTCCCAAACAGTTGTATTGAACAACAACACCAAAGAACATGCGGTAAAGTTATCTAACTTATCTCCGTCAACTACCTATTACTATTCGATTGGAAACAACACTACTTATTTTACTTTACCATCCGCGCATTATCGATTCAAGACCAATCCAGTTCCAGGATCAGCAGTACCAACGCGCGTTTGGGCAATCGGTGATTTTGGAAAAGGAAACGCAGAGCAAGTTGCGGTTAAAAATTCATACATGCAATACGATGATTCTTCGAATACCGATGTGTGGATTTGGCTAGGTGACAATGTGTATAACGATGGAACGGATGAAGAATACCAAACTAAATTATTTGAATTGAATGGTTTCTCGGATGTATTCAGCTGGTTACCATTTTGGCCAAGTCCGGGTAACCACGATTACAATACGGTTTGGGAAGAAAGTGCATTTTTAGGGATTCCCTATTCAAATATCCCACTTGAGGATCACCAAGGGCCTTATTATGATATGGTTCACGTGCCCACGCAGGCAGAAGCGGGTGGTTTCCCTTCTCAATTAGAATTGTTTTATTCGTTTGACTATGGCGATGTGCATTTCCTCTCGCTGAACTCGGAAGTATTTGATTTTGCACAAACGTTTGAAGGCATCGAACAAATGAAACAATGGATTGAACAAGATTTAATTCAAAACACCCGATCATTTACAATTGCTTATTTTCACCAACCACCCTACTCCAAAGGATCGCACGACAGCGATGATGCCTTCGAATTAGTAATGAAAGCCATGCGCGAGCGAGTTGTTCCCTTGTTGGAAAGTTACGACATTGACCTTGTAATTTGTGGACACAGCCATGTGTTTGAACGTAGCAAGTTGGTTCACGGGCATTATGGAAATTCACAATCATTTGACCCAGCAACCATGCTAAAAGACGGTTCCAATGGAAATTTCAATCAAGGAAATGCGTATATCAAAGATGGTTTAGCCAACACGCCAGATGGAACAGTTTATGTGGTGTGTGGAAACTCGGGAAGTAAGGAGGATGCACCTGCGCTCAATTATCCTATCATGGAATTTGTGGATGGAGGGATTGAAGCCTGCGGTTCGTTCGTTATGGATATTTACAAAAATAGATTGGATGGAAAATACCTTCACATGAATGGAACGGTGATGGATGAGTTCACGATTTTAAAGTCCAACTTAACGGTTGAAATCCCGGATGTGTTTGTGTGCGGACAAGAACAAGTTGTTGTAGCATCAGCGATAAACGGTGGTTCAGATAATTTGCATTTTTTATGGAGTATTAATAACCAATCGTCGGATACAATTTTGGTAAACACTCAGCATGTAGGACCTCATCAATTAACGATAACAGATAGCCTGACAGGGCAGGTTGTAACCCAAAATTTTACGATTATTCTAGCCAATGGTTTTAGCGTTCAATATCAAAATGACACCTTGTTTGCTCAAGGCTTGGCGAATAATTACCAATGGTATTTGAACGGAGAATTACTGAACAATGCCAACGATTCTTTTTTTGTTCCGCAACAAGCGGGTAATTATTCAGTTTCTTCTTTTTATGGATCATGCTTGTCTGAATCCGTTTACGTTAATCCACAACTAGCCATTCCAGTAATTAAAGCCTCCGGTATTGCTTTGTATCCAAATCCTGCGAGTGATGAGTTAACCATTGAAGTTATTGAATCATTTATCGGTAAAACCTATCAAATTTATTCCTCTTCGGGTGAATTAGTAAAAAAAGGTAAATTGGATTCAATAAAAAACCAAATTTCCTTAACGAAATTACCAACAGGTATTTATTCCCTACAAGTACTTGGACAGCAAGAAAGTCTTCGTTTTGTAAAAAAATAGTTACTAAAACGTTTGAGTTAATTTTAACAACATTTTCTCTTCATTTTGGGTTAATCGAAAAATAATTTATGCTTCAAGCCTTGTTGATAGTACGTAAATACCTTTGCAGTAAAAATTGCAAACTATGTCTACAATGCTACAACAACCGCAAGCTAATTTGTTTTCTACAGATAAAAGTAACATTGACTTGCGCATTGACAAAAAAGAATTTGACATCTTCACCGAAGATTGCACTTGCATTATTGATGAAGTAGAATTCGTTAAAATCATCGATTTAAAAACCAACATGTCTTTACCTGTGGTGGCTTTACCTCAAGCTACTATTACCGATACCCCGCGCAAAGGCATGCCCAAATTCCTTTCCCGCCTATTTAACCGCATGGCTGTTTTGCCGCTGAACTTGCCGCTTTGTTTTGTGTTGGTGCTTGGAGTTGGGAATGTTTTGGGGCAGACGCCAAATGGAACACTCGATTTTGGAACTACTGCCAATGGAACAACAGCAACCACTGGAAATACTGGATTTGGTGGTGTTAGAGTTGGTACAGCAGGTGGTGGATTTACAATTCAAAATCCAGGGCAATCGATAGGAGCGGACGGCGAATTGAGGGGTATTGCACCAACTACTACTTCTGTTAATAGTGTTGGTGTAACAAGTACAGAATACGGTACAGCTGCCGCAACATTTACTATTTCATTTGAATTACATCTTTCGGGAGGGTCATCAGGAACTTGGTATTTCTTTGCAGGGAATGGTGCCTCATTTGGTACTGCCCAAAGTGGTGGATTTACTAGTAATCAAGTGTTTACTGGAATTCGTTGGGCTTTTGGAGCATCTAGTGCAATTACAACCAATAATAGAAATGCTGGGAATTGGAACAATACGGGATTGTCGGGTACGCCATTTGCTCAAAGCACAGCATACTATGTAACAATTATTGGTAATAATAGCGCATCAAGTGTAAGTTATGGAGCCTCTAATGCTTATTCTGTTGCAGCTTATAAACAGGATTTATGGGTTAACGGTACATTAGTAGGAGATGATCTTTCAAAAGGCCAATTGGGAAACAGTACCATAATTAATGCATTTCGTTTTTACGGTGAAAGTTCTACTAGTAATGTGGCTACTATAGCATTAGACAATATTCGCTGGTATAATACCTGTACACTTCCACCTACCCACCTTGCTTTGGTTAGTGTTCCAACAACCGGTACTGTTGGTTCTAATCTCACTAGCTTTACCTCAGAGGCAAGGTCAGGTTCCTCCACAGGTCCTGTTGCAAATTCCTTTACTGGTGCGATTACCGTAGCTAAAGTGAGCGGATCCGGAAGTATTTCAGGTACAACTGCTCCTAATGCCACAGAAGGAGTGGCAACTTACAGTAATATTCAATTTTCTTCGGCTGATACGTATACTATTAACGCTACTGCAGCTGCACCAATTGTGAAAGCGGTAACGAGCGGAAATATAGTAGTTAGTTCAGCCTCCCCAACTATTTCCACCTCTGGTACCTTATCAGCAGTAAACACCACTTACGGAACTGCATCAGCAAGTCCAACGAGCTTTACGGTTTCTGGGAGTGCTTTAAATGGAACAGCAGCAGTAACTGTAACTCCACCTGCGGGATTTGAGGTGGCAACAAGTTCAGATTTTTCAACCACAATTGGAACGAGCGCTTCAGCACTGAGTTTAGGAACGGCAACTTCAATTGCTTCAACCACTATTTATGTTCGTTTGGCAGCCACCGCATCTGTTTCTGGTTCACCATATTCTGGAAATATTGTAGTAGCAGACGGGGGAGCAACTTCTCAAAACGTGGCTACCGTTTCCAGTACTGTTTCTAAAAAAGCACTTACAATTACTGCTGGTAACCAGTCGGTCGCTTACGGAACAGCTGTGGCTACGGTAACAGGGAATGGATCATACACACCAACGGGGTTTGTAAATAGTGAAACTTCTTCTGTGATAGGGGGGTCAGCGACCTACACCACTACCTATACCACAACAACTAACGCAGGGTCAGATGTCGCAACCATTACACCTGTGACAACGAATTTAACCGCGACTAATTATTCGTTTACCGCAGCAAATGGAAATATTTCTGTTACCGCAATTGTTCCATCAGCACCAAGTATTACTGGAATAACTCCAGGGAATACCCAACTAAGTGTTGCATTTTCGGCTCCATCATCCAACGGAGGAGCAAGTATCACCAATTACGAATATTCAACCAGCGGAGGAAGTAGCTGGACAACACCCAGTCCGGCGGTAACGACAAGTCCCTTTACTATTTCTGGATTAACAAACGGTACAACTTATGACGTTCAAATTCGTGCAGTGAATTCTGCTGGAAGTGGCACGGCAACTGGAACTACCCAAGGTACACCTGCAGCACCATCTTCACCAACTATATCCGGAACTGCCACGGCATCTGCCTTTACAACTACCTATGGAACGGCATCTGCACCACAATCTTTTTCAGTATCAGGTTCTGCTCTGACGGATGATATTACGGCCACAGCCCCAACGGGTTTTGAGGTGTCTAGCGATGGAATAACTTACGGATCAACCGCAACTTTTACGCAGAGTGGTGGAAGTGCAAGTGGTACTTTATATATTAAATTATCAGCAGCGGCAACGGTATCCGGAAACTACGATAGTCAAAACATCGTACTATCGAGCACAGGAGCTAGTGATGTAAATATCTCAACTTCATCTTCCGGCAATACAGTATCTCAAAAAGCATTAGCCATAACAACGGCAACGGTTGATTCAAAAGTATATAACCGATCAACAACCTGTGGAACGGTTACACCAGGCACATTATCAGGATTTGTTGGATCTGAAACGGTGGTCGTTTCATCTGCAATTGGATCCTTTGCTGATTGGAATGTTGGAACAGGAAAAACTGCGACGATCACTTACATTCTTGGTAATGGAACGAATGGTGGATTGGCGGCAAATTATTCTCTTGCCAACACTTCATCTACGGGAGATATCACTGCTAAAACGCTAACCGTTACCTCACCAGCTGTAACATCCAAAACCTACGATGGTAATACAACAGCAAGCATTACCGGAACATTAAGTGGTGTTGAATCTGGCGATTTAGTTACGCTATCTGGAACAGGAACTTTTGCAACGGCGAATGTTGGGACAGGAATTAGCGTAACTTCAACATCTACATTAGGAGGTACCGATGCAGGAAATTATTCACTCACACAACCAATCGGATTAACGGGAGATATTACAGGAGCATCTCAAACGATCACTTTTGCTAGTTTAACACCAGCAACACTAAGCACTGCGGATTATTCTCCGGGAGTAACAGCTTCTTCAGGTTTAACGGTGACTTATACCAGTTCAAACCCATGTGTGGCAACCATAGTTGGTGGGAATATCCATATCGTTGGTGCAGGTACTACGACCATTACGGCTTCACAAAGTGGGGGAGGGAATTATTCGGCCGCGACTTCTGTTAATCAGACTTTAACGGTAATGAATCCCATATCGACTTTGGCTGCTGGGGATGTTGCTCTAGTTTCAATTAACTCAGCTGCTCCTGATAAATTTTCTATGGTATTTTTAAAAGATGTTGCTGCGAATGTTGCCATCAACTTTACTGACAATGGATTCACAGCAACAACTACAACCCGAACAGGTGAGGGATTCTTAACATATACAGTGCCTTCAGGCGGACACGCTGCTGGAACTGTCATTACTTGGACCAATGGAATGACTATAACCGGCACAGGTTGGAGTTCTGCAGCGCCAATCAACTTTTCTTTTAATGGAAGTGGAGATCAATTATTTATTTTTACAGGAAACACAGCGACTTGGGCAACTTTGAGCGGGATTACATTACTCTATGGCTTGAATTATGGAATTGTGCTTAGCGGAACATCAAATGCTTCAAATACTGTTCAACCTTCTACAACACTCTTACCTGCAACATCTTGGTTGAATTTGGCAACATCAACTTATGCCAACACCTATTTTTCAAATGCTACAACTTCTAATTCAGCTGTTTCTGTATCTGGAACAGCTTCAACGTTGCTCTCATATTTAGTTGATGGTACTAATACATGGTTTGGTAATTCAGGCGCAGCAGCTACATTCCCAACTTATACAATTACTGTTTCTTCATCACCACTCATCACTTCTTCAGGTACATTATCAGCGGTAAACACCATCTACGGAACGGCATCTGCATCTCCAACAAGCTTTAGTGTTTCGTCGAGCAACCTCACAGCAGACCTTACTTTGACTGCGCCGAGTGGATTTGAAATTTCGAGCGGTTCAAGTTACGCTACAAGTTTAACTATTTCACCAGATGCCTGTGGAGCTATTGCAGCTACGACCATTGATGTACGTTTGGCAGCATCTACCGCAGTGGGAACGTATTCAGGAAACATTGCTTTAAGCAGCACAGGGGCAACTACTGTCAATGTGGCAACCGTTTCGAGTACGGTATCCACAAAGACACTTACAATTACAAACTTGTCCGCTTCAGATAAACTATATGACGGATTAACAACAGTTACTGTAAGCGGCACACCGGCGTATAGCGGTTTGGAAAATAGTGAGTCATTCAGCGTGACCGGAACTGTAAGTTGGGCATTTCCAAATGCAAGCGTTGAAAATAATAAAGTTCTAACTAGAACAGGAAATTACGCTGCGCCAAGCGCCAATTATACAGTAACACAACCTTCGCTCACAGCAAGCATCACCACACGTTCGTTGACTATAACAGCAAACGATGTCAACAAAGCCTACGGTGACGTATTGACTGGCGGATCAGGTTCAACTGCTTTTTCATCAAGTGGATTACAAAATAGTGAAGCCATAGGTTCAGTAACAATTAGCTATGGAAACGGAGCATTGGCAGGGGATGCTGTCGGGACATATACCGGTGAAGTAACACCTTCTGCTGCAACTGGAGGAACCTTTACAGCTGCAAATTATTCCATTTCTTATGTTTCTGCAAATATTGTGGTATCGGATGTTCCAACCTTAAATCCGGTTACACTCACTTCAGCTTTATCTACTACCTATGGAACTGCGTCAACAGGTGTGAGCTTCACGGCAAGTGGGGCAAATTTAAGTGCTAACATTACAGCCACTGCGCAAAGTGGTTATCAAGTATCTGATGATAACGCAGCTTATGGTTCCTTTGTTTCTGTTTCAAGCGGCACAACGGTTTATGTAAGATTTACGGCTACACAAGCAGCAGGTTCGTACAACAATGCAACAGCAGTTGTTTTATCCAGCACAGGCGCAACGAATGTAAATGTTACAACTTCTTCTTCAAGCAATACAGTTTCAGCGAAAGGTTTAACATTAACTGGAATTTCAATTTCAAACAAAACATACGATGCTACAACAGCTGCAACAATCTCTGGAACTGCGGCCTACTCGGGTTTGGTTAATGGAGAATCATTCTCTGTAACAGGATCACCAAGTGCGGTTTTCAATAATAAAAATGTAGGAACAGCTAAACCGATTTCAGTTAGCGGATACACAGCGCCAAGTTCGAATTATTCCATGACTCAACCCACAGGATTAACAGCGGATATCACTGCCAAAGCATTAACAGTCAATTCACCTGCTGTAACCACAAAAACATACGACGGTAATACCAATGCAACCATCACAGGGACATTAAGTGGTGTTGAATCAGGGGATGTGGTTACGCTTACAGGTACAGGAACCTTTGCTTCGGCGAATGTTGGAACAGGAATTAGTGTTACTTCAATAGCTACCTTGGGTGGAGCAGACGCCGGAAATTATGCATTAACACAACCTACTGGTTTAGCGGGGGAAATTACAAAGGCAAATCAAACGATTACATTTGGTGCATTAGCAAATAAAACAACAAACGATATACCTTTTAATTTAACAGCAACTACTTCCTCAGGCTTAACAGTGAGTTACACAAGTTCAAACACTTCTGTTGCAACAATAGTTGGAAATACAGTTACGATCGTCGGTGTCGGAACAACTACCATAACAGCATCTCAAAGTGGTAATACGAATTACAATGCAGCTTCAGATGTTCAGCAAATTTTAACGGTAACGTTGCCAGACATAGAGGAAATTATTTTTCCGCAGTACATTCAAGGTGTAAATGGTACAAATTCTAATAGAATCCCGAGTGCTTATTATTTGAAAATAAATAATTTGAATGCTAATACCACTTATCGTTTTTACGGAGGCTTTATATTATCTACAGATGGAGCTTCAACATCGGGTGCAGGGAATAATATTTTAGCTAATTACGGTGGTGGTTCATTTACACGATTAACCGGAACAAGCATGTTAACAATTAATGGCTTATATGGATCAATTACAACGGATGAAAATGGCACATTTACCGGATGGTTTATTATGGAGCCAACAGGTAATGTGCGCTTCACCCCTGGTAATAATTTATTTTTTAGAATCTCTCTAAATGATGGAAATAATGGAGAGGCACCGACAATTTTCCGAACCAGCAACAGTACAATTAAAGTTATAGATCTTGTTGCAAGCGCTGGTCCCAATAATGGAACAGCATTGTATGGATCCTCCTCAGCTGCCTCAAAAAACTTTGCAGTGCTATATGACAATACAACCGGAACGGGTCGGCCAATTTCTACAACATTTATAGAAAATGATGGAGCTAATGTTGCATCATATTCATCTTTTTATAGCACCTATGTAAATGGCGTTTCTGGTGCATATGGAGTGGTTATTCCCAATAATAATTCAAATGGAGTTAAACGAATCGAATTCAAGAAAACGTCCGATAATTCATTAATTTATTCAGTAACTGATAATGATGGAAACTGGAGTGGTTCTGCTAACACAGTAAATCCAACGGGAGGTACCACAGCCATTTCTATTCC
>CAIUSK010000306.1 GCA_903901805.1 uncultured Flavobacteriales bacterium | reverse complement strand
CAACGATGAGTCATCCCAATTTCCTGGACCTAAAATAACGCATGGATTAATAATGACAGCAGTTAATCCTTCTTCAATTCCTCTCCAAACCTCTTTTTCCGCAAGGTATTTACTTACTGAATAACCACTTGTTAAGGGTGTTTTTTTCCATTTATCTGCCTCCGTAATTGGTTTTTTTTCGTCTCCACCAACCGCGGCTGTTGAACTAACATAGGCTAATTTTACAACTGAAAATTTCAAACAAAGATTAACGATGTTGGCGGTTCCGTGACGATTTATAATAACAGATCGTTTAAAATCTCTCGAGTGAAAGGAAACATTTCCTGCAGTATGATAAACATGTGTAATACCCTCAAATGCAATTTTTAAACTTTCGATATCGGTAAGGTCAGCTTGAATCCAGTCAATTTTCAACCACTCTTTTTCCCAATACGCGCCAAAATAATAGGTGAATAATTGTTTTGTTTGAAGAATACGGTTCTCTGTGCGATAAATCGCCCTAATTGATTGATTTTCTTTAGTTAATTCAACCAAAAGATGACTTCCAACTAAACCAGTGCCTCCTGTAACTAATATCATTTGAATATAAAGGTAATCAAACTTGTTTAATTCATTGAAAGTTGAAACTGTTTCAACTAAACTCTACGGATTTACTTTTTCTTTTTGCGATTTAAATCAATGAATTTACACCTTGTTTTCATAATCCGTTAAGTTCAATAATTGTTGAAATAAAAAGGGTTTTATATGTAATCAAACACGCTTTGCTTTCTAGGAATTTTGCGTAATCAATGCTTTCAATTCTGAAGTATAAAATTAAATTCCACATGAAAACAAAACGAAAAAATAGAAAATCTTCAATTATACTTACGCTAATTTTTTTAGTAATAAATTTAATGGTGGTGTATTTTTCAAGCATTTTTGCTCAAGTAATTATCACAAAACCAACTTTAGATTTTGGTTTTTGTTCCCTGCCATCCAATTATTTCCAATTGAGCGATGTAGTCATTCAAGAAACAAATAAAGCTGATTTTTCAGTTGGGAATGGTGTAAGTTTTAGTATAGCTGCTCCAGTTGGATTTGAATTCCAGCCAAATACAGGTTCTATTTTAGCTCAAAACGGGGGTAATTTAAGCGGGGCAGCTATCGTAATATCAGCAGGACAAGTAACTGTACAGTATACATGTAATGCCATTTCAAAATTCGATGTTCTTACTTTGACTGGATTAACTATTCGAGCAATAAACGGAGCCAATTCGGGTAATCTTGTTCGAACAGGCGGTACTGCTGTTATAAATGGATTAAGCATAAATACAACAGTTTCCAATACGATTGTATCAACGGCTGTTTCAGCGGATACCTACCGAACAAAATCGAATTTAACAGGACTCTTGGATTGGAATCAATCAATTACATGGGAATGTGGAGTTGTACCACCAACAGATGGTTCAGCTAATGTTGTGATTCGCGCGTATGCTGGATTATTTGCAATAACCAATTGTGTTGTGTTTAGTGGTTCACCTGATGTGCGTTCCATTGAATTAGAGACAGGATCGAATTTTTCTCCACCTGCAAGTACCTTGAAAGTGCTGAAAGTGAGAGGGGATTTCACCATTCGCAATGGGGCTTTTTTTCGCCAGCGAAATTGGGTTCAAAATGGTTTTAATTCAATTCAAATCGGTGGTGATTTTGTTAATAATGGCGAAATGCTAACTGAGGGCGCAAATAATGCCTACGACCTAACAATAGAATTTAATGGAAATGTGCCACAGTTTATTTATGGATCCGGGATTTTCCGAATGATGGGCAATGGCAATCAGAAAAGTTTACTCCTAATAACAAATCCAATTGGAGTAACGCTACAAGCGAATTTTTCAACAAATTCAAATTTTG
>CAIUSK010000305.1 GCA_903901805.1 uncultured Flavobacteriales bacterium | reverse complement strand
GAGAACGAAGTAAGATTTTGCATCTCTTGTCTGATCGAAAAAAACGCTTGTTTTATGAACAAAATAGTGGAAACATTCGTAATGCTCTTTTGGAAAGTGAACAGGATGAAGGTTGGATGTATGGATTTACTGAAAACTATGTAAAAATTAGAATCCCATTTGACGCTGATTTAGCTAATCAATTTAAAAAAGTGAGATTAACAAAAGTAAACTCAGACGGGACAATGGATTGTGAATTTATAAATGATTAATTGTGAGTACTTGTTATATTACACGAAGAGAGACTTTTAATGCCGCACACAAGTTGTGGAGAGAAGATTGGACGTTGGAAAAAAACGAAGAAGTTTTTGGTAGATGCAGTAACAGAAATTGGCATGGTCATAATTTCACGCTGTTTGTTACTGTTAAAGGGTTACCGAATCCAGACACCGGATTTATCATCAACTTGAAAGATTTAAGTAGCATCATTAAAGATCTGGTGATTGAACCATTAGATCACAAAAACCTAAACTTGGATGTTCCATTCATGGCAGGAATACTAGCCTCCACAGAAAATTTAGTGATAGAAATCTGGAATATACTTAAAAGCCCTGTTCAAAAAGCAGGGGGCGAACTAGCAAAAATAAAATTAATTGAGACCGAGAACAATTTCGTAGAATATTACGGAGGAAATGAACCATATTAAAGCATGATAGAAACAAACAAAAACGAAAAAAACAAAATTATTTTAACAGAACTTTACGAACAAGTCCTCAATAATTTAGGTGAAGACATCTCACGAGAAGGATTGGTAAAAACCCCAGAACGCGTTGCAAAAGCAATGCAGTTTTTAACAAGTGGGAATCAAATAAATCCAGATGAAATAATGAATCAAGCCATTTTTAATGAAGAATATTCAGAAATGGTTATAGTAAAAGACATAGAAGTATACTCCATGTGCGAACACCACATGTTACCATTTTTTGGTAAAGCCCACATCGCTTACATACCAGATGGTAAAATCGTTGGATTAAGTAAAATTCCACGTGTGGTCGATGCATATTCTAGAAGACTTCAAGTGCAAGAAAGACTAACTATTGAAATCAGAGATTGTGTCCAACGTACGCTCAACCCAAAAGGTGTTGCTGTAGTAATTGAATGCGCGCACATGTGTATGCAAATGCGTGGTGTACAAAAACAAAATTCCAAAACTACAACAAGCGCGTTTACTGGATTATTTTTAAGTAACGATGCAACAAGAAAAGAATTTATTAACTTAGTACAAACAAAAAATTATTAGTTATGAGCAATTATCTAAATCAAGAATCGTACACGCAAGAAGCAACGCGTACATTTTTCAGAAATGTTTACTCCTATATGTTTGGTGCATTAGCTATTTCAGGCTTAATTGCATATATGGCCGGAAACAAGGAATTTGTTAGTCAATATTTCGTAAGTGAGTCTGGAGGACTTTCCGGATTGTTTTTTGTGGTGGTTTTTGCACCTGTTGGCTTGGGATTATTGATTCAAATGGCGTATAACAGATTGTCAATGAATTTCTTAATCATTCTTTTTGTGGCATATGCAGGATTAATGGGATTGAGTCTTTCCACAATCTTTTTAATTTATGAAATTAGTGCTATTGCAATGACCTTCTTTGTTACAGCTGGAGCATTTGCTGGAATGGCTATTTTAGGCTACACAACAAAAACAGATTTAACCAAGTTCGGAAGTTTATTATACATGGTTTTTATTGGAATGTTTATCGCTGGAATTGTAAATATGTTTATGAAGAGTGATAGCTTTGGTTTCATCATTTCTGTTTTGGGTGTGTTTGTATTTACTGGTTTAACAGCTTATCAAATGCAACAATTGAAAGCCGTTGCACAATCTCCAGATTTGACTGCGGAAGAAAGGAATAAATTATCGTTAATTGGAGGTTTACAGTTGTATATTCTGTTCATTAACTTGTTTTTGTCACTACTTCGTATTTTAGGAGGACGTGATTAATTCTACAATTTCATTATAAAAAGAGCTTCTAGGAGGCTCTTTTTTTTTGATTGCACGCTCTGAATTAGATTGCTTTTCAATTGTTTTCCTTAAATTCGAAACGAAACCATTCTCTATGGCAAAAAAAGAAATTACTACATCACAGGCGAATCTAAATATCAAACCAAAAACTTGGTATATCCTCTTTGGAGTAATCTGTTTTCTTTTTTATGGTAATTCCATTTCCAATGGCTATTCCTTGGATGATGAGTTGGTAACAACAACGGATAGAAAAGAGCATCAAAACGTCGAAAAAGGAATCAAAGGAATCAAATCAATTTTCACGAGTAACTATGCGATAGACGGAAAACAGAATTACGAATATCGGCCAATTGTAACACTTTCATATGCTATTGAAAAGTCGATTTTTGGAGCATCTCCCAAT
>CAIUSK010000304.1 GCA_903901805.1 uncultured Flavobacteriales bacterium | reverse complement strand
CCATCGGCAGCGGTTTCTTTTTTCTTGGCATTTCCATGAAGGTCAATCGTATAAATTTTATCGTAGGTTTTTAGTAAATTCCATCTCATCCCTCTAAAAGTTGGATTATCTAAAAATCCATGAGGATTAATAAATGCCAATACTCCCTGTCCGTTTCTCTCAATGTAATGTTGACCATAGCGTAGAAACTTAACATAATCATCATTAATAAATTTTGAATTTTGTTCTCGTAATTTATGAAGACCCCCTGGCTCTTTTTTATAATCCTCCATCAACTTCATTATCCATTCTCCCTTGTTTGCACTTTCACCACTATACGGAGGATTTCCAATCACACACATTACAGGAGTATCTCTTTTCACATCATTGGCTTGGTCGGCCTCGTCAGAAAGGAGATTCCCAAACAAGGTTCCTGAGTCGGCATTTGGTTCTTCCAAGGAGTTTGTGAGAAATACACGTAATCGTTGGTCTTTGGTGGCCACATATCCTGTATCTGTCAATAACATATCCAACTTTAGGTGCGCCATTGTGTATGAAGCCATCAACAACTCAAACCCATTCATACGAGGAATCAAATGGTTTTCCACATAACTACTCCACATGCCTTGCATTCCTTCGTATTTCTTATGAATGTGTTTGATGGTTTCGGCAAGAAATGTTCCTGTTCCCGTGGCCGGGTCTAATACCTGAACTTGGTGAACTTCCTTCTCAATTATTTTACCTTGATAATTTACTTTGATTTTCTTTTTACTTGTATCTGCCAATCCATCAGCAAATCCAAATTCTGTTTTTAAAATATCATCCACCGCACGCACAATAAAATTCACCACCGGTTGAGGAGTGTACCAAACACCTCTTGCCTTTCTCAATTTTGGGTTATAAGCTCCCAAGAACGTTTCGTAGAAATGAACAACAGGATCTTCTTGTTTGGTAGATTTCCCGAAGTTTTTCATAATAGAAGCCACATCCGAGGCAAGAAAAACATTCACCAATTCATCCACTATCCAAACCAAACGCGTGTCTAATTGATGTCCAGTAAGACCAGCAAACAAATGACCTAAAAAGGGATTACTTCTTGGGATGAGGGTAAGTGCTTCTTCTCGCGAAAATGTGGGTAAAGAAGGGTCGTGATAACGAGCTGCAAACATTCCATAAGCGATGGTTTGAGCATAAAGGTCAGAATAGGATTTATTGTCCAGGTCGTGTATCAACATCTTTTGAAATGTCAACATTTGACGCTTTAGGTTGGAAACCTCCTGGTTTTTATCGTCTTCATTCAACGCATTTTCAATGATTTCAGCCATCAAACGTGCCTTCCCCGCCATCATTTCCGCCAATCGGGTGGGTGATTTAATGGTTATTGGTGTTTCTCTGGTGAAGTCCTTAACCAATTCAGTAAAGCGATTAAAATTTTCAGCTAGCGGTAGAATGGCTTTATTTTCTATCTGTCCAATAGAAATTTTATTGGTCAATACGCCATCTTTATAAAAGTGGAAGTCAATATAATCCGTAATAATGAGATTGGATAACGCCGTTTTATACCGATCAAATTGTTCTTGGTTTCCTGTTTTCTTTTTCCCTTCAAGGTCTTTGTCACCAATGTCTTTTGCTTCAATAAACCCAACCGGAATCTCCCCTTTTGTAATGATGTAATCAGGCGCACCACACGATTGTCTTTTGGGTTCGTTTGTGGCTCTTATTTCAGGCACCAACGATTCTAACAGATTGACTAAATCTCCCCGAAAGGTATGTTCTGTTGCATATCCTTGTTGATACCGTTGGTTGATGGTTGAGATGTATTCTTTTAGTGTCATTGCGGATTTACTATTTCTGATGTAAATATAGCAATCAATTTTTTTACATTACCTCCTCAATTTAGGTTGTTCGATATATTTAAAGATTATTCAAAAAATACACCTGATCTTTTCATGGTTTTCGTGGTGCTTCCCGGAGGATAAATCTGGTTAGAAAAGCTATTGGAAATTTAGGGTATTGTTGTAAAGTAAATTTCTTTATTTTCACTATTAGATTTACTATCTTTGTTACAGTCAATAGAATATGTCGAATTTGATTGAATCATACAAAAACGAGTTAAGGTCACTTTGCGAGAAGTATGATGTGAAAATCATGTATGCTTTTGGTTCGGCTGTTACAAATGATTATACAGCATCAAGTGATGTAGATATTTTGATTTCATTCAAGGATATTTCATTTGAAAAATACACAGACAATTATTTTGAGTTACATGATGCGCTCGTTGAGTTATTTCAGCGGAAGGTAGATTTGTTAACCGAACGATCCCTTTCTAATCCATACTTCATTGAAAGCATAGAGAGAACCAAACAGCTACTATATGCAGCGTAGTGTTGATATGTATCTCTTGGATATATTCAATTCCGTTCAAATTGATATTGACGCCTTAGTTTAGGGTGTGAATTTGCCCAATTTTTGAATTGTTCTGTTCAAACAAATTGTTGAATTTCTCTTATTCAAATAGATGCTTACCCGAAATATATCCAGTGGTCCAAGCTGCTTGAAAATTAAACCCTCCCGTGATTCCGTCTACATCTAAAATTTCACCGGCAAAAAACAACCCGGGTACTTTTTTACTTTCCATGGTTTTGAAGTCTATTTCTGATAAGGCAATTCCTCCCGCGGTTACAAATTCTTCTTTAAAGGTAGTTTTTCCACTCACTTCATATCGGTCATTCAACAAGGTGTTCACCAGTTTATTGGTGTTCTTTTTTCCTATGTCTTTCCAGCGCGTTTCGAGGTGAATTTCTGATTTTTCTAACAGAAAGTGCCACATCCGATTGGTAACTGGGAACGGATTTAAATTACCTATCATTTTTCCCCCATGCTCCTCAATAATCTCATTCAATTTTTCTCGTAAGGTCATTTCCTTCATTTCATCAAGCCAATTCACGAGGATTGCAAATTGGTAGCTCTTTTCCTGAAGTATCCGCGCTCCCCAAGCTGATAAAAGTAAAATTGCCGGACCACTCATTCCCCAATGCGTTACTAATAAAGGTCCTTTGCCAATTAATTTCGTTCCTTCAATTTTAACGGTAGCTTTTTCTACTACGTTTCCCATTAATTCTCGTATGGGATTCGTTGGCATATTGAAGGTGAAAAGCGACGGTACAGGTTCAATGATGGCATGCCCTAATTTTTCAATCCATTCCAAGCCAGATCGTTTCGGTTGCCCGCCAGTTGTAACAATTACTTTATTGGCAGTAAATTTCTCTTCCCGTGTATGTAGTTCAAATCCTAATGGAGAAGGCGAGATTTTTGTAATTGATTGTTTTAATTTTATTTTAATTCCAGTGTGTTGAGTTTCTTTCAAAAAACAATCGATAATCGTTTGAGAATCATTGGAAACAGGGAATATACACCCATCGGGATAGGTTTTCATTTGAATGCCTCGTTTTTCGAACCAGTCAATAGTATCTTGTGCATTGAACTGTTCAAAGGCTTTTCGTAGATAGTTTTCTCCCCTTGGATATTTACTCGCCAATTGTTTATTATCGAAACAAGCATGGGTTACGGTGCACCTACCGCCACCTGATATTTTCACTTTGGAAAGTACTTTATCCGATTTTTCATAAAGTGTCACTTCTGCCTCTGGGAAATGCTTTTTAGCTGAAATAGCGGCAAAAAATCCGGCTGCACCTCCACCAATTATGGCGATTTTTGTTTTGCTCATTTATAAAAATACAGGAGGTTTTCTGAAATCTAGTTTTGCATCGCGCAGCATAGTTGACGTATTTCTAATGGTCAGCAAAAAGCTCTTGTTTGTTCCGATTGGTGTCCAATAAAACGATAAATCCCAACAATGTAAATTTCGTCCGAGCGATAGAAAAGCATTGGATATTTTGGCTTGTTTCATATCGAAATTAACATTGGCGCCCATTTTCCATCTTCGCGTAAAACTCATATCTCCTTGCGCTACAAGGGTATGGATGAGGTTGTAATTATCAGGATTTGAGGATGTTTTAAATGTGTTTGCATTGATTCCTACGACATGCGAAATATTCAATTTCCAAGGAATATTAAACTGCTGTAATTGCTCAGGATGTAAGGCAAAGTAATT